>QHZC01000287.1:1662-15507 GCA_003224515.1 Acidobacteriota bacterium | reverse complement strand
GAGGACGACTTGGCGTTCCTTTTTCACATCATCGGAGTCGAATTTCGGGCGCAGGACGAGGTCAGCGATAACGTCAAAGGCGATGGGCAGGTGTTCATCAAGAACCTTGGCATTGAAGCAGATCTGTTCCTTGGAGGTGAAGGCGTCGAGCATTCCGCCGACGGAATCCATTTCCCGGGCGATGGCTTCGGCGGAGCGGCGCTCCGTGCCCTTGAAGACCATATGCTCCATGAAGTGGGCGAGGCCGTTCTCTTCGGGAACTTCGCGGCGGGAGCCGCTGCGGACCCAGACGCCGACCGAGACAGAGCGCACATGGGGCATGGTCTCGGTGATGACCACGAGGCCGTTGGGCAAAACGTGCTTCTGAATGTCGCGCGTTTCGGTGGCCATATAGAGATTGTGACACAGGCGGGGTGGAAAGGAAAAACAGAAGCAATCGAATCGCTAAATTCAAGCTTTGCAACAACATGCAAAAAGAGAGAGGCCCCGACCGGGTCGGAGCGCTATAGAAGCCTTTCGGCGGGGTTCAGTTTGCCGTATTCGCTGGTGTAGTGGAGGGGGACATCGCCGTAGGTACCTTTCTCGCGAAGGTAGACCTCGCAACTGTCGAATGGTTTCGAGTAAATGTGGATGCTAACGGCACGCTTGCCGAATTCGGCGAGATTCAGAACCTGATGGACGGGCTCGAGAGGGTTGACATAAGCAGGATGTGCGGCGTCCATTTCGTAGATGTCGGTTGGAATAATGCGACAGGTGCCGCGCGCGGCGTCGCGATCGTCAACGCGGAAATTTTGGACCTTCAGCCGGCCGATGGGCGCGGACATCCAACAATTTTGACCGCGATGGTTGTGGATACGGCTGGCCTGGCCGATCTCCCAACAGATGGTCATGCACTCGAAGACTTCGTTCTTGAAGATCAGATTGCGAGTGTAATTGCCCTTTGAAAAATAGGAGTACTTGTCGAGCGTTTCCGGGCGCACCGAGTGGTGGATGATGTAGTCCTGGACGTTTTCGAGGGCGAAGTCACGCTCGGGGATTGCGGCGAGACCTTTCACCCAATCGGTGATGGTGAGTTGCTCGGTTGCGAGGTGTTGTGCCATCAGGCGCCTCCGATTCTTATGCCAACGCAAGGCGATCAAGTTCAAGCGCGATCGCAAAGCGGTCGACAGAGCAATCCTAGAGAAGCGGGCATTGCCAATGAATTAATTATAGCGCCATTTTGCGGCGCAGTGCAGCAGAGGGCAGAGTGCTGCGTGCTAAGATGAGAACGAAAGAATTGTCTGTTGCCGCCGACACTCCCATGATGACGGAACTGCTGGGCAAATCAAAGGAAGAATTGAAGGCCTTCTCGGCGGCGATGGGCGAGCCGGCATACCGCGGAGCGCAGATTTATCACGCGCTGTATTCGGAAAGAAAATTTGACATGGCGCAAATCACGAATCTCCCTGTGGCGTTGCGGGAGCGGCTCTCGAAAGAGGCGCGGATTGTTCGGTACGGTACCTGTTCGCGCTGCCACCTAGCGAAGAAAAGTTGGGGCCGCCTGCTTCTGTAGAAGCGGTGTTCATGCCGAGCTAGGGACGGCAAACGATTTGCGTTTCCACGCAGGCGGGGTGCGCGGTGGATTGCCACTTTTGCCTGACCGCCCAACTTGGGCTGATTCGTAATCTGGCGGCGGGAGAGATTCTGGCGCAAGTATTGCTGCCGCTCGAAGAGGCACACGGAGACACCCGGAACGAAAAGAAAGAGGCCGGGCTGAAGCCCTGGACGGGGCTCGCGCCGCAGACGAATATCGTACTGATGGGTCAAGGCGAACCGCTATTGAATTTCGAGCCGGTGATGGCCGCGGTGCGCATCATGCTCGACCCGGAAGGGCTGGGAATCTCGCCGAAGCATTTGACACTTTCGACAAGCGGGATCGTGCCAGGAATCGAGCGGCTGGCGCAGGAAAAGGTGCGGCCGAAGTTGGCGATTTCGTTGAACGCGTCGAATGACGAGCAGCGCGACATGTTGATGCCGATCAACAAGAAATATCCGCTCTCGGTGTTGATGAATGCATGCAGGGAATATCCGCTGCGCACTTGGGAGCATCTGACGTTTGAATACGTGATGCTCGGCGGAGTAAACGATGCAGCGGAAGATGCGAGGCGCGTGGTGCGCCTGCTGGCGCNNNNTGATCCCGTGGAATCCGGGAGAACTTCCCTACCAGGAATCCTCGCCTGAACGGATTGAAGAATTCCGGCGAATTCTGGTGGATCGCGGCGTGCCGGCGTTTGTGCGCTACTCGCGCGGACGGGACGTGATGGCCGCGTGCGGGCAGCTGGCGCTGCTGCAAGTTGACAGTCCGCCGTTTTCCGTTCTCAGTAGGGGTCGAGATTGACTGGAGCGGGAAGTGTCCGGAAACCTCGGTTAGGAACCAAATCCGCCGGTCGAAGCCAGAGGCGAATTGTTGCATTTCGCAAGGTAACCCCACCCCCAGGTCACAAGAGAGCGCAGAAACTCCAGAAAAAAAGAACAGGGTGGTTGCCGTCAGCGTCAAAGAGCATGGAAAGTATTGATTTCACAAGACTTAAGGACACAGTGACGGAAAACAGGCGCAACACAAAGAAACGACGTTGCCGACCAGAAAATATGGAGGTGGAAACCAACGACAGAATTTACGGAAAGTCAGAATCAAGAGAAATTCCCGAGAAGTGGCGGCGGAAACAAATCCCTGTCGGACCCGAGAGTTAGCGGACGCCGATGACGGACATGAGGCGGCCGCTCAGAACGCCTTCTTTGCGGTAGCTGAAAAGAAGATCGCGGCGGCAGGCGGTGCAGAGATCGCTGACGAAGATGTTTGGGATGCGGACACCGGCCTCGACTAGCTGGGCGCGATTGGCTTTGCGCAGATCGAGCAGGACATTTTGGGGCGGGGGTTGGTGGCCGGGGGGCATCATGTTGAGCCACTGGATGGGATTGGGTTCGTCGCCGGTGCGGAATTCATCGAACCAGTCGGGGGCCGCGGCAAATTGGGATTGGAACTGGGTGGCCACTTCCGTGCCGACTTCGTAGCAGCAGCCACCGATCGCAGGGCCGATCGCGGCTAGCAGGCCGGCAGGCCTAGTCTTGAATTGCATTTGCATCTTCCCGATGGCTTTGACGACGATGCGCTGGAGCGTGCCGCGCCAGCCGGCATGAACGGCGGCGACGGCGCGCTTTTTCGGGTCCACGAGGAGCAGGGGGACGCAGTCTGCAGTTTGGACGGCCAAGAGAAAGCCGGGACGGTTGGTGGCGGAGGCGTCGCCTTGACAAGGTTCCGCCGGTGCGGCGTCGAAAAGATGGATGACATCAGAATGAATCTGCTTCAGGGAGATGAGTTTGAGGTCGGACGCGCCGATGGCGGATTGGAAGTGGCGGCGGTTTTCGAGGACGTTTTCTCTGGTGTCCCACTCGGTGAAACCTAGATTGAGGACTTTTTCGACGTTTTGATTGGAGACGCCGCCGGGCTTGGTGCTGAAGCCGTGGACGAGCCAGGGGAGTTTTGAAAACGCGGGTACTTGGAGGATTCGCATGTCTTGGACTTTCAGTTCAAGCCAACGCGAGTTGGATCGGCGGCACGTGTCAGACAGGAGTCTCTGTTCTGCATTTGGGCGTTTGCCGACCTTGCGTTTGGGCTTCAGTGTTTTCGTGGGACCCACAGCTCTAACAGTATAATCGGAGTGGGCCGAATGCGGCAGAGCTGGGGACGTCTTGATCATTGGAATGGGCGTGGATATTGCTGAAGTGGACCGCATCCAGGCGGCGATCGAACGCCATGGCGAAGTGTTCTTGAGGCGAGTGTACACGATAAGCGAGCGCGAGTACTGCGGGCGATTCAAGAATAAGTATGAACGGTACGCGGGGCGATTTGCCGCGAAAGAAGCGGCAATGAAGGCGCTAGGGACCGGCTGGCGGCGCGGAGTGAAATGGGTGGATTTTGAAGTGGTGCGCGAGACGAGCGGGCGCCCCACGTTGGCAATTACGGGTGAGGCCGCAAAAATCGCGCAACAGCTTGGCGTGAAGAGCGTGGCGCTTAGCATCACCCATACGGCGGCACAGGCACTGGCGCAGGTGATTTTTGAAGCGTAATGAGTCACAAGTAGCAGCTCTGCGGATAAAAGCATGCCGCCACGAGCGGTGGAGATCTTTCGAGCATCTTTGTCGGATGCTCTCAGGATGACACATTCACTGGCCTCCGGCTCCGGTGCAAACGGAAGCCTTGGCCGGAACGCTCGCCGGCTCTGCTAGTAGATAATTCCCTTCCTCACTCGAAATGCATACATCAAACCATTGGTTGGCGGGGTGAGCGCCGCTAATCTGAACTTTCAGGTAATTGCTGGAGAGCGCGGGTGTCATCCCGACGTCAGTATGCTCGTCACGGCGAAGCGTGAGGACGCGGAGAGTGCAGCCGAGTTGGGATTGGCGGAAGTCAGCGGCCTTTGTTTCGCTGAGGGCGCGGAGTTCGCGCGCACGGCGCTTGATGACGGCATCGGGGACTTCGTTTGAGAGTGCGGCGGCCCCGGTGCCGGGGCGCTTTGAAAAAGAGAAAACGTGAAGATAGGTGAAGGGGAGCGACTCGATGAAGGCCAGGGTCGCGGCGTGGTCGGCTTCGGATTCGCCGGGGAAACCGGTGATGACATCGGCGCCAATGGCGGCATTTGGGAGGCGCTCATGGATGAGTTCGACGCGCCGGGCATAATGCTCGGCACGATACCAGCGGTGCATCGCGGCGAGAATGCGATCGGAGGCTGATTGCAACGGCATGTGGAAGTGCTGGGTGAGGCGATCGGTCGAAGCGAAGAGATCGACAAGGTCTTGGGTAACGTCGAGGGGCTCGATCGAGCTGATGCGGAGCCGTTCGACGGATGTCTCATCGAAAATGCGGCGGAGCAGATCTTCGAATTCGACGCGAGGGGAATGGTCGCGGCCGTAGGTGCCGAGGTTGATGCCGCTGAGGACGACTTCGCGGTATCCGGCTTTGCTGAGGCGCCGGATTTCCTGAAGCACGGTTTCCGGCGGCAAGCTGCGGCTTCGCCCGCGAACAAACGGAATCACGCAGTAGGAGCATCGGGAATTACAGCCGTCCTGGATCTTGAGCGTGGGGCGCGTGTGATTCCCTTCTCCGCCGCGGACGGGCGCGCCGAGCATCACGTTCTGTTCGAAAATATTCCCGGTAAGGATTTTTGCCGGAGCACGAAGGAGTGATAGCGGTTCGGCTTCCAGAGCAGCGGCGGGAAAAAAGCCGTTTGCAGATTCGACGGACGCGGCGGCCGAGAGCGAATCGATAAGCTGGGGGATTTGGGGCTTGTGAGAATTGCCGACGACCCAGGTTACGCCGGGAAGTGCGGCCAGCTCTTCGGGAGCGCGCTGAGCGTAACAACCGGTGACGATGACGCGGACGGCGGGGTTGGCGGCGTGGAGTTTTCGAATGGCGTCGCGAGCCTGGGCGTCGGCGGAGGCCGTGACCGTGCAGGTGTTGACGACGATGATGTCGGCGGTGGCGGCCGTGACGGCAAGGGTACAACCACGGTCAAGCAACTGGCGCTCGAGGGCAGCGCCATCGGCTTGAGTGGCGCGGCAACCGAATTGTTTTATAACGAAGCTAGGCATCTAAAACCAACGGATTAACCCACAGAGACTCTACGCAGAGTCCATCGAGTGCACAGAGAAGAAAAGACCCCAGGTATTGCTTCCCTCAGCGCCAACGCAGACAGGACGCAGCCCGCGGTGGCGGCGCCTTTCCTAAGGATAGCGGGTTTGGAGCAGTGCGAAAAGACGGATGGTAACTGAGACCAGAACCGGGGCAGGACTTGCCTTTACTCACCGGAGGCTGCGCCGCTACAATCTTTCGACATCCATGGCCCATCAACGGCACAACCCCTCGGCGCTGCGCAACCCGAAGGTCTCCATTGTTATTCCCGTTTACAACGAAAAATCGACGATTGATGAGATCCTGCGGCGGGTGCTGGACACCGACGTGCGCAAAGAAGTGATCGTCGTCGATGATTGCTCCACCGACGGAACGCGCCAGATACTCGAAAACATGGGTGCGCGGCAAGCCAATGGAGAAGCATTTGCCCCCGCGCAGGATAAGAGCGACCCCATTGAGTTGCGAGATCTTAGGTTTTTCTTCCAGGCGCCGAACCAGGGCAAAGGGGCGGCTCTGCGGCGCGGTTTTGCAGAAGCAACCGGGGATATCGTGCTGGTGCAGGACGCGGATCTGGAATACGATCCGCGGGATTACCGAGTTTTGCTCGAGCCGATCGTCGATGGGCGGGCCGACGTGGTGTATGGATCGCGATTTCTCGGCGGACCGCAGCGCGTGCACTACTTCTGGCACTACGTGGCAAACCGGATGCTGACTCTGCTCTCGGATATTTTTACAAATCTGAAGCTGAGCGACATGGAGACTTGCTACAAAGTTTTCCGGAAAGAAGTGCTTCAGGGGATCCGAATCAAGTCCGACCGATTTGGATTCGAACCGGAGATCACCGCAAAGATCGCGAAACACAATTGGCGCATCTATGAGGTGCCGATTACCTATGCGGGACGGACGTACGAAGAAGGAAAGAAAATCACTTGGAAAGACGGCGTGCAGGCGCTGTGGTGCATCGTTCGATACAAAATTTCTGATTAGTCTTGCGCCGACGCACCTTCGGAATATCCGTGCGGGTGTTTCTGCCTCCAGGCCCAGGCCGATTGAATAATTTCTTCGAGGGAAGAATGCGATGCTTCCCAGCCGAGCGCGCGCTTTAACTTTTCCTTGCTGGCGACGAGAACGGCCGGATCGCCCGGACGCCGTGGCCCGAGTTTGCGGGGAATCTTGCGGCCGGTGATGCGTTCGGCGGCATCGATCACTTCGAGAATGGAAAAACCGCGGCTGTTGCCCACGTTAAAGGCTTCGCCGGAAAGGCGTTCGATGTCCAGCACATGGATGTAATCCCGGACGCAGGTTCCGTCAGGGGTGGGATAGTCCGTCCCAAAAACATCGACGTAAGGCAGAACTCCGCTCGCGGCATCAAGAACGCGCGGGATGAGATGAGTTTCTATGCGGTGATGCTCGCCGAGCTCTTTGGAGGCTCCGGCGGCGTTGAAATAGCGCAGGGACACATACTTCAGCTGGGTGTAGGTATTGTAATCGGCCAAGATTTGCTCGAAAACGAGCTTGGATTTTCCGTAGGGATTGATGGGCGCTTTTGGATGTTCTTCCGGGATGGGAACCATCTCGGGTTCGCCGTAAGTGGCGGCGGTCGACGAAAAAATAAATTTCTTTACCCCGTGACGGGTGACGGCATCCAGCAGATTCACGCCGCAGGCTACGTTGGTAGCGTAGAAAATGCTGGGCTCGCGCACGGATTTGGCGACCAGAGCCTCGGCAGCAAAGTGCATCACGGCATCAATCTTGTGTTGGGAGAAAACGCTTTCGATCTGGGCGCGATTTCCAAGATCAACCTGGCAAAAGACCGCACCCTGCAGCACGGCCGCACGATGACCTTCAACCAAGCTGTCGAGCGCAATGACGCGCATTCCGCGCGCCAGCAGGACTTCCGAGCAGATGCTGCCAATGTAGCCCGCCGCTCCTGTGACGAGAATATTCACGTGTCCGTTCTCCCCCAGTAGGCCCTAAACCAAAATAAATTTTGCTCAGAACCAGCGGATACAGCACCACGGCCTGCAGTGACCGAGAGTACACCAACCAGGAAACACCACAAAGGCTAAGCCTGCGACAAACGGCGTTGGAAGGTAAGAAGAATCAGGTCGGCACGGCGGCGCACACCGAATTTGCTCAGCAAGTTTGAAACGTGAAACTTCACAGTACGTTCCGCAATATTGAGCTTGCTGGCAATCTCCTTGTTGGAAAGATTTTCCAGCAGCGAATCGAGGACTTCTTGCTCGCGGCGGCTGAGATTCGTGACGGAATCGGTCTTCAATCGCCGGCCCTGCCCGGTGAGAATGGAATCAACAAATCCGGACAATAGCTGACGCGGAACCCAGAATCCTCCGCTAGCCACCAGGGGGAGCGCGCGGATCAATTGCTCGCGGGCTTCGACGTAGGTAAGCAGGCCCTTAACACCCGAGCGCAAAAGAGAATAACAGTTGGCTTCGCTGTGCTGCTCCCCGACGACGATAAGCCGGGCTTCGGGATAGCGTTCCAGAAGATTGGCCAGCAGAGCGCCGGTAGCGGGCTTGGCGGCGTGTGCGTCGATAACATAGACCTGTGCGCGAGGCGCTTCCAGATTCCGCAGGTCGGGTGCCAGGGTGGATTCAAGTTGTTTGGAGAATACCTTGAATGGCGCTTTCGCCAGAATGCGTTCGAACTCGCTCAGCACTAATGGGTGCGGCGAGAGGATGCAGACGCCAAGCTTAGATATAGCACGTTTCGTAGTCACTGTCCGCCAGCGTAGTGAAAACTGGCCAAAGGGGCAAGTCCCTTTGGCAGGCCTGTTCACGAATTGTTACTGACACCCACGATGCATATCCTTGGGGTACCAATTTCAAGAGAATTTCCACGATCCGGTTGGCCGCATGGCCAATCCAAATGGGAGGGATGCGACCGACCTCGCCTTTGCCGTCTAGCGTATCACGAGCGGCAGCCACAATTTTGCCAGGATCCGTGCCAAGGGGCAAATTTGTCCCTTGTGAGATGGTCACGGGCCGCTCGGTGTTCTCCCGCAGCGTGAGGCAGGGGACGCCGAGAGCGGTCGTTTCCTTGTGCATCCCGCCGGAATCAGTCCAAACAAGCGCTGACCTGTTGAGAAGGCAAAGAATATCCAGATATCCGACAGGGGGAATGAGGCGCAGTTGCGGGTGATGCCGGATTCCCTCCGGTGTCAGCCGCGGTTGGGTTCGCGAATGCACTCGAAAAATGACGGGCATCTCTGCAGCGACGGCGTCTAAGGCGCCCAGAAGCTGGCTAGAGCTTCTCCGTCGAATCGACATTGGAAGGCTGGTGCAGAGTGAGGACTCCGAACGCTTCCAGCCTGTCCCGTTCATCGGGCCCAGGTCGTTTCCGATACCGGATTGCTTGGCGATCGGCTTCTTCAGTCACAAAGAGATAGTCGGCGATCCAGGATGCGGCTGATTTCCTCGGGGCATGGCGCGGTCAAAACTGCGGAGACCGGCTTCCCAGGTGCGCCATGCGAATACCAAGTTTCAGGAGCGGGATGAGAAACAGCAATGGTGGAATTGACGTTACCGGCGACCAGACAAGGTCCGGCTTGCCGTCCAGGAGAACCGGCTCGACGCGTTTCAAAACTTCTGACGTCTGCGAAGCATAAGAGCCGGAGCCTACTTCCAGATTAATTAACGTGGGGCGAAAGAATGCCCATTTGGCGGAAGAAAATGTCGGAAAGCTTTTCGTCATAGTGCTGGCGCGTTTGGACGGGGACAGGCTCGATGTCGCGATGGCGCTGGGCATCTCGTCGATAAGCGGCACAATTTGGGGGAGATTGGGACGGCGCACCGACAATGTTCAGGTTTTCAGGCGTGGGCTCATAAAGCGTTCGTGTCCGGCAACAAAGCTGAGTAAAGCATTTGAGAAACAATCATTCGGGACCGCCGATTCGCCATTCGAACGAAAAAAACAGTAGTCCGGCGCATCGGGGTTCGTATCTTGCAAGCAACCTGCGTAAAATAGACGTGCCCGGAAAGCTCACATTTTATTGACGCTTTCTCTGTTGTTGAAGGGCCTGGTGAAGGGTACAACATTCGAGCACATGCGAAACTTGAACGAATCCGCGAAAGCCCTGCGGGAGTTGCTCTCGCAACGGATCCTCGTGCTTGACGGCGCGATGGGCACCATGCTTCAGCAACGAAACCTGGTGGCGACGGATTTTGGTGGCGCTGCGCTTGAAGGCTGCAATGAGAATCTGGTTCGGACGCGTCCCGATGTGGTGCTGGAGATTCATCGCAAGTACTTTGAAGCAGGCTCAGACATTGTGGAGACGAATAGTTTCGGTGGAGCGCCCATCGTGCTGGCGGAGTATGGCCTGGCCGCACACGCCCACGAACTGAACAAACGAGCGGCGGAATTGGCTCGGCAAGCAGCGGATGAACTGGCCACGTCGCAAAAGCCGCGGTTCGTCGCGGGATCCATAGGTCCAACGACCAAGGCAATTACAGTTACGGGAGGCGTCACGTTCGAGCAATTGCGCGAGGCCTATTATATCCAGGCCAAAGGATTGGTCGAAGGCGGCGTCGACGTCTTGCTGGTGGAAACCTGCCAGGACACCCGGAATATCAAAGCGGCCATCCTGGCCATCCAAGGGCTCTCAAGAGAGATCGGCGGCGAGGTGCCATTCATCGTATCGGTGACCATCGAACCGATGGGCACGATGCTGGCGGGCCAGACGGTTGAGGCGATGTGGGCTTCACTGCGCCATGCGCATCCGCTCGCTTTCGGGATGAATTGTGCGACCGGGCCCGAGTTTATGACGGACCACATTCGAACACTCAGTCAGCTCACCGGCGAGTTCGTGTCCTGCTATCCGAATGCAGGCTTGCCGGATGATGAAGGCAAGTATTTGGAGACGCCAACTTCGCTGGCCACGCAGCTCGAAAAATTCGTGGATCATGGCTGGTTGAACATTGTCGGCGGATGCTGCGGAACAACCGAAAAGCATATCCACGCGCTTGCTCAAATGGTGGAGGGCAAGAGACCTCGACGGCGCCCTGAAGAAGCGCATCGCGCGGTGTACTCGGGAATAGAGACCATCGAGGTAGAGGAAAGTACGCGGCCTTTGCTGGTGGGCGAGCGAACAAACGTCATCGGTTCACGGTTGTTCAAGAACCTGGTCGCGGAAGAAAAGTGGGAAGAGGCGAGCGAGATTGCGCGGCGGCAGGTGCGCGGGGGCGCTCATATTGTGGACGTGTGCCTGCAGAGTACGGAACGCGACGAAAAAAAAGACATAGCGCCGTTTTACGAGAAGCTGATTCGCAAAGTGAAGACCCCGGTGATGATCGATACCACCGATCCCGCGGCGATCGAATTGGCGCTTACCTATTGCCAGGGCAAAGCGATCATCAATTCTATTAACCTGGAAGACGGCGAAGAAAAGTTTGAGCGCGTGGTGCCGATTGCCCACAAATTCGGCGCGGCCGTGGTGGTCGGATGCATTGATGAGGACAAGCTGCAAGCGCAAGCCTTTACGCGCAAGCGAAAGCTCGAGATCGCGCAGCGTTCGTACAAGTTGTTGACGGAAAAATATGGCCTCGAGCCGGAAGAGATCATATTCGACCCGTTGGTGTTCCCGTGCGCGACGGGTGATGAAAACTATATCGGCGGAGCGGTGGAGACCATAGAAGGTATCCGGCTGATCAAACAGGCCTTGCCCAATGTGCGCACGATTCTGGGAATTTCAAACGTTTCGTTCGGATTGCCGGCGGGCGCGAGGGAGGTAGTGAACTCGGTTTTCCTGTATTACTGCACGAAGGCCGGGCTGGATCTAGCCATAGTGAACGCAGAAAAACTAGAGCGGTTCGCTTCGATATCTACTCAGGAGAGAGAGCTGGCCGAGAATCTGCTGTTTTCACACCCACCGAAAGCTGTGCTTGCGGCCCATTCGAACGCCGCTCTGCTCGGAAGTGTTCCGGCGGACTGGCGCGAACAGAACAAGGAACAGCGCGCGGCGGTCAATCAATTTCATATCGCGGCAATTACAGAACATTTTCGCACGGCGAAAAAGAAAGAGAAGGCGCGCGCGGCGGACCTGCCGCTCGACGAGCGCCTGGCAAATTACATCATTGAAGGCACGCGCGATGGGTTGATCGACGACCTTGAAAAGAAGCGGGCCGAAGGGGCCCCGCCGTTGGACATTGTGAATGGGCCGCTGATGACGGGGATGGCGGAAGTCGGCCGGCTGTTTAATGCCAATGAATTGATTGTCGCCGAAGTACTACAGTCGGCCGAAGCGATGAAGGCGGCCGTCAGCCACCTCGAACAGTTCATGGAAAAGGCCGACACTGCCAAACGTGGCAAGGTGGTGCTGGCGACTGTCAAGGGTGATGTCCACGACATCGGGAAAAACCTCGTCGAAATCATTTTGAAGAACAACGGCTATGACGTGGTGAACCTTGGGATCAAGGTGCCGCCCGAAGAGCTGATCAAGGCGTATCAAGAGCACAAGCCGGACGCCATTGGATTGTCCGGGCTATTGGTGAAAAGCGCGCAGCAGATGGTGACAACGGCGAGCGATCTGAAGGATGCCGGGATCCAGATACCGCTGCTTGTGGGGGGAGCGGCACTCTCCGCGAAATTCACACAAACGAGGATTGCACCCAGCTACGGTAAGGCCGTGTGCTACGCGAAAGATGCCATGACTGGCCTGCGCTTGATGAATGAGTTGATGGATCCGACGACGCGGGAAAAGGTCGTGCGCGCACACACGGCATCGGGGAACGGGTACGCCGTGAGCACGACGATAAGTGTGGCAGAAATTCCAAAACTGACTCGCTCGCCGCGCGTTCGAACCGACCTAGCGATTCCCCGCGTGGCCACAGTCGAACGTAAAGTGCGGCTGGTCCCGGATCTGCGCGAAATCTGGAGCTACATCAATCCTTTCATGCTCTATGGACGACATATGGGGTTCCGCGGCGATTTTGAAAAGCGCCTCGCAGAGCGAGATTCGAAAGCCGTCGAACTCTTCGAAAACATGGAAGAGGTGAAAAAAGAGGCGGCAGAATTCATGAAGATCCGCGCGGTTTGGCAATTCTTCGAAACCGAGGCGGAGGGAGAGTCGCTGCACCTGTTTGCGGGTGGAACCGAGGAGCCGGTGCACACGTTTCGGTTTGCCAGGCAGCGGCAGGGCGATTATCTGTGCTTGAGCGATTATGTTTTGCCGCAGCAGAATGGCCAACGCGATCACCTGGCGATGTTCGTTGTGACGGCGGGAGAAGGAGTGCGCGAGCGCTCGGAAAAAGCGAAGAATGAAGGGTACTATTTCAAATCGCATGGCTTGCAAGCGCTCGCGATTGAGACAGCCGAAGCGTGCGCGGAGTGGCTGCACCGGAGGATTCGCGAAGACTGGGGATTCCCCGATCCGCCGGAGATGACAATGGCGCAGCGATTTACTTCACGCTATCGCGGGAAGCGCTACAGCTTTGGCTACCCGGCCTGTCCGAATCTCGAAGACCAGGCGGGGATCTGGAAGCTGTTGAAACCGGAAGAAATTGGCGTTCAACTGACGGATGGTTTTATGATGGATCCGGAAGCGAGTGTCAGCGCACTCGTCTTTCACCATCCGGATTGCACGTATTTTTCTGCAGGGGATGCCGCAGAATCCTAAAGCGTATTGCACAACCTTGCTAAGTTATTGATTTCATTGGGCGAAAATTGGGTTGTGCAACAGCTTCTAACCCAGGATGACCGAAGCCGAGTCTTGAGTTCCCCTTGACCCTCGTTAAGGCGACCCCGTACAGGGTGAATACCTGTACTTAAATTGGCCTTCCAATCAGTATTTCCAAATCTCATGCACCCGTATTCTACAGTACCGGAAGACTCTGGAGCTGCCTGGACATGAAACTTGCATCGTCTGATCAGCGATTGAGCCAACCTACTGGCCTTTGGAAACTAAGTTTTCGCATGCGGCCTGCGCTCTTACTAATGGGGATGCTCGCCTCGATGGCCTTGTCTTGGGGTTGTTCTGGTGTTGTCAGGGGAAATTCATCCACCCAGCCGCCGCCCCCGCAAACGTACAACATCTCCGGGACGATCAGTCCGGCCGCGGGTGGCAGTGGAGCCACGGTGACCTTGAGCGGGGCCGCCGGGGCGACGACGGTTACCAACGCGTCGGGCAGTTACACCTTCTCTGGTTTGGCAAACGGGACATA
>QHZC01000287.1:0-1599 GCA_003224515.1 Acidobacteriota bacterium | reverse complement strand
ATCTCCGGGACGATCAGCCCGGCCGCGGGTGGCAGTGGAGCCACCGTGACCTTGAGCGGGACCGCCGGAGCAACGACGGTTACCAACGCGTCGGGCAGTTACACCTTCTCTGGTTTGGCAAACGGGACCTACGCGATTACTCCTAGCCTCACCGGTTACACATTCAGTCCGACCAGCCAAGCTGCAACGGTCAGCGGCGCCAACGTCACCGGAATAAATTTCACGGACACTCCGCAAAGTGCCAGGTATTCCATCTCCGGGACGATCAGCCCGGCTGCGGGTGGCAGTGGAGCCATCGTGATCTTGAGCGGGGCCGCCGGGGCGACGACGGTTACCAACGCGTCGGGCAGTTACACCTTCTCTGGTTTGGCAAACGGGACATATGTCGTAACTCCCAGCAATACCGGATATACGTTTTCTCCCGCCAGCAAGAGTGTGACGATAAACGCCGCAAACGGTCCCGGTGTGAATTTCACCGCAACGGTGCAGCAGGCGCATTCAGTAGCGCTGTCTTGGATCGCCAGCACTTCGACAGTGGCCGGATACAACGTGTATCGCAGTACCGTGAGTAGCACCCAATACGCCAAGGTGAATTCTTCGTTGGTGGGCAGCCTAGCTTATACCGATACGACCGTGCTGAGCGGTACTATCTATTACTACGTGACGACGGCGGTGGACGCCAGCGGTAACGAGAGCGCTCATTCCAATGAAGTGTCCGCCAACATCCCATAGCCGCACGCGGAATAACTTAGCGAGTCATTTCCTCCTGCTTCTTTGCTGAACCAGCATTCCTTAGAAAAAGGGCCGTGAAGGGCCATCTTCGCGTCGCATACCCCCAAACAAAACATTGAGCCAGCAATGCGCCAATGGCGTCAATCGCTGCATCGCGCGGTGTCGCATGCCGTAGCACAACGAATGACTGATGCCATTCGTCGAGCGCAGCGTACAAGACCGCGATCACCAGGGTCGTAAAAGCCCAGTTGAATTTCCAACCAGACCTTCCGGCACGGACACCGCGAAACACCGTAATACTGAAGATCCCAAACTCAGTGACGTGTGCCGTCTTGCGAATACCAAAGTGCATGAGATGCAGCATTCCGCGTGTAGCCCACGGGAAGAGCCAGTGTAAGACTGGGAGGATGACGCGGCCCGTCCGCTCAGCGGCAAAGTATTGTATTGAGAAGACCGAGATTAGGATGGCGACAAAAATCGCTGGAAACCAATAGCTCCATTGCGCTGTTCCGTCAGGTCGATCAGACATAGCTCACACGAGATTGCCCATCTCCCGCAATTCTTTTAGGTAGGCGCTCAAGGCCTCACGCCAAGGCCTCATTCTCAGGCCGAGGGCGTTCAGGCTCGCAGGTGAGAGGACGGAATAGGATGGGCGTCCTGCCGCACGGCGTGCCTCGGCAGTAGTGATCGGCGATACAAAAACGGAACCGCGGCCTGCCTGTCGAAGAGTTTCCTGCGCGAATTCAAACCACGAGCAGGAGCCTTCATTCGTTACATTCAAAGTCCCTCGCGCGTCCATGCGGACAAGATTGCGAATCATCCGTGCCAGGTCGCGGGTGGAGGTGGGAGATCCCACCTGATCGGCGA
>QHZC01000286.1:6348-16297 GCA_003224515.1 Acidobacteriota bacterium | reverse complement strand
CGACTTTCCATTCGACATCAACGATTTCCAGGCCTTCCGAACGCGCCACCCGCTCGGCAGCGCCGCGGATTTTTTCCAAATCCACGCAGAGACTCCCCGACCATAGCCGGTCCGCAGCACACTCCAACCGGCGCCAACAAAAAAGTGGGCTTGCAGCCCACTCATCGTGCGACCCGCTTCAGAGCGAAATCAAAGTATATTCCCGCTGCACGGTAAAAGCAAGATACGGGGGAGGATAGGATACGGAGGCTACCTGACATCCGGGTTTGCGCCAGGAAGACGTCCATCCTTGGACATCACTCCCCAGACATCGCCCCCGCGTTTCGCTCCCAGAGCCAGCTGATCGAAAATACACGCAACTTATTGGACCGCGAATCGCGTCTGGGCCTTCTTTGGTGAGAAGGAAACAGCCAAACTTTTGCCATGTCCTCAGGAACCATTCACTTGGTCCAGGAAGCGGGCGGGCGCTACCTCCCCTAACGCCATGTGCTACCCTCCTCCGCCCAAATCAAGGACTTGAGCACGCCCAAGCCTTGCTGCGTGCTCACGCACAAGGACCTGAAATGAGGACTCTCGCCTATCGAATACAGCTCAAAGACGTCCGCTCCGCTGGGCAGACCATGCGAGTTCATGGGGCTACTGTCAGCGGGCCCTACCGAAGACGAAACGGCATGCTGTCTTCAACGTCGCGGATTGTGTGGTAACCGAAGATGAGCTCCTGCGCCTTCCAGCGCGATGGAAAACCCGCTGCGAACGGTCTTCAGGAGATCCTCGCCAAAATTGGGAAGCGCCGGACGTGAGAGCGGGGAAGTATCTGGTCGTCTGTTTGTCGATCGTATTCCTTTCGGCGGAGGCATACGTTATGCAGGAATCGGTTCACAATTCTGGACACTATGCGGAGGAAGGCATACTGGTTGGCGCGCTGCTGTCCGCGCTTGCTCTCCTGGCGCTGTCCTGGTCCATCAAGCTGCACCTGGTCATGAAAGCGTTAGAGAGGTACATGAGAGGACGCTCCAGAACCAGGCTCCAAATTGGGAAAATACTCCTGGCCGGGTGGGGCTAGCGCGGGCGCGAATCTAGGAGCAACATGTCAAAAGCCCTTTGTTCTTATCGAGGGCCACCCACCTTCAGGCTCGCCTTAGGCGCTAAAATGGCTTCATTCATATCACCGTTTGCTTTTTTGCAAGATTCCCGCTCGCCTTGATAACAACGCTCAAGGTCTTCAAAATAATTTTGAAGAATTCTCGCGCGATTCTTGCTCAGGCCTCCTTGGCGGGCCTCGTGCAATGCGGCCTTTGCTTTCTGCTCGGAGCTGGTGTTCGGGTGTTCACCGAACTGTTCGATGGCGTTGAATGTCTTCCAGTAAACGTTGTCTTGCCGCTCGCGCTCTCGCACCACTTGTTGGTTTAGGGTATAAACCAAGAGATAGTTGGCCCCCAATACGAACGTGAGCCCCATGATCCCAAGAACCACAATGCGCTTGTACATGGTGCGGAGCCTAATGCATCCCCAGAGTCCCCGCTAGCGGATTATTCTCTCCGGCCAGCAGCGCGCGGCTGACGAGCGCCTGGAGTTATGCAATGTGAAGGGAAATAGCAATCAAAAAAATCTAAAATGGAGAGGAGAAAATCCCCACTCATGCTGCGTATGAATGGGGCACCCGAAATCGTCTTAGGATTTGTCGTCGAGGCCACCCGCCACTTGCTAGGATAACTTAAGCGGTGGGCGGCGAGGACAAGACGTTGGCTCGTGTGAATGTTAGAGCATTGGCAGATTTGGGAGGAAGAGTGAGCGCAAATCCCTTCCCGCGAGATCGCAGCCTTTCTCGAACGAAACCGAGGCAAGCGGCACCATCTGTCGAGGCCCCTTTAGCGAGTCCCTTTCTTCTCCGCTGGACCGATTCACCACCGGATGTTTCTAACGGTCGGCGGTTTCCGAGCGAAGCAGATCCACCATGATTGAAGTCGGATCCCGCACGGCATTCGTTTTTGTGAAATTGCAATTCCTCGACCAGTGGTCGCGCTTCAGCGGCGCCGACATGGTCGCCTACAACGCAGCCAAACCCGACCCGCAGACCATTTACTGATTCAAGCTGGACCGAAGGTCAATGAAGTCTGGGTCGTCGAGGATGCAGTTCCTATACCTGCCATCTGCCTGAGGGGCGCGCCCGGCGATCAGACCAGATGCCAAGCAGAAACGTTCGCAGGGTGCCCAGTGGGCGGTTTTTACACGCTGGAGTTTGGACATTTCTCTCCCGGACTCGCGACACCGGGGGGATGGGCCGCGAGGGCAGGGGAACACCTGCTCGTTTCCTGGACTTCCCACCAGTTTGCTCCGCCGGAGCCGAGTTGTAAATTGAACCTGTCCCAGTCCAAGGCGGGGTCATGAGCGAATTCACCACTTGGATGCAAAGCAATTGGTATGCGCTGGGAAATCTCTTCCTTCAATTTGGCTTCCTAGCTGCAGGTGTCCGGTTTGCGCGCGAAATCCTGAGAACCATGCGGGCGTCCCAGGAGCAGGTCGGGGCGCTGCTAAAGCTGTCGGCTACCGGGGAGCGGCACTCGTCGAGCGCCGAGCGATCGTTCGCAAATGCGAGCCCGTATTGGCTTACTCCGATGGAAATACCTCCGGTTGGCCCGCAGGAGTTCCTAGAAAGCAGTCCGAGTCGCTGGGTGGTTGCGTGTCACAGCCTGGTGGTGTGGTTGCAGACGCCGATGAGCAGCGGAAACGCTGCCCCCTGGCGCAGAGCGATCAAGTGGCTGCAGGCCCCAGCCGGAAGCTGACCTCGTGGGCCTCGCGGGCCACACTGTCTTTGACTGGCTTCGCGATGGCCTCGGTTTGAGAAACGTCAGCTATGCTCGGGATCAGCCGCGAAGCTTCGCAACCATGGTGGACGGCGCAGACGCGTTGCATCAGGCGGCGGCTTAATGCGGTGCCAGCGTCGAGGAGAAATTTTCTTGGGCGGCGTTTTCGTAAAGATGCAGGAGTTGCGCGGCCCGCTTGAGCAAATCCGCGGGCAGGTCGCCGGGTTGATAGTCCACCCATCCTGTCGTGTAGACCAGGTTCATCTTGCGGCCAGAACAGGTCATTTCGAGAGCGCCGAGCCGGTCCAAGACGGACTTGACTTCGCCCAGATTACACTCGGGCAGCACGAGCAGGAAATCGTCGCTGGCCAGGCGAGCCGCAAAATCGGAGCCACGACAAGTTTTCTTCAAACGCCGGGCAAGCTCCTTTAAGGCCTCTTCCATTGCCGATTGACCGTAGCGCTTGTTGATCTCGGCAAATTCATCCAGATGAATGGTGGCTAGGCTTAGCGCCGTATTTTGCCGCCGTGCGCGGGTAATCTCTTTCCCAAGCTGCTGCTCGATGAAGGCTCGCGTTTGCAAGCCCGTGATCGGATCGACGCCGGAGGGACCAGAAATTTGAGCGGGCTGCGCTTCCCCGCCGGCGTTCTGGCCATTCAAGCGCTTTCGCTGGCGGCGGAATGACCATTGCCGGTAGAGCATCCAGCCATTGAAAAGAAGAAGCAGGCACAGGATTCCCCAGCGGGCCTGGTCGGAGCGGATTTCGTAAAAATGCTCGCTGTGCCGAAATAAGGAGGGGAAAGAGGAAAGCACGAAGGCCAGCGCCGAAAACGTGGCCACGAAAGACGCGGAGAACCAAAGCCACCACTCACGCCGCGCGAGTTGCCGCAGGCCAGATTCCGCTTGCTGTGCGCAGAAAGTATCAGGTCCCTCAAGAGGTGAGGGAGTGGGCCTGCTGGCATGGAGACCGAGTATTGATTCCATGTTCCCTACGGGTAGACCAATACACCACCACATTAGACCTCTGCTACAAAGGAAGGCAACGCCGAAATGGTACAGGGTCGTTGGCGTCAAGAACCTGACCGGATGGTCAGCAGGGGATTCAGCTCCCACCTTATCGGGCTGCGGATGCGCATGCATAGCGCAAACGGGGGCAAACAGGTTGTTTTGAGCCCGGGCGAGCAGGACTGTCCGCTCGCGCTTTGGAGGAGGCGTAATGCCGCCCCACCCCGTCCTGGACTTCTGTTCGGGGGGTAAAAAAGCGCCCCCGATAAAGCTTGCTAAGGCTGGAGGCGTTGCGGGTTTTGCTGCGGCCGGCTTCGCCGGAGTGGTTGCACCGGCCTTAACCGGGTAGGCCTGATCGTAGAGGCGGACAATGTCTTGCGTGACGTCGATCTGCGTGGAAGCGTAGAGAATCGGGGTGCCCTGCGCCGAGGAATCCAGAACGATGACATATCCGTTTTCGCGGGAGTAGCGGTCGAGCACGTCCACCATTTTGCGGCCGATGCGGTCGATGACGTCGGCCTGCGCGGCGTTCACATCTTCTTGGTATTCGGTGTTCATGCGATCGAGCCGTTGCGCCAGCCGCTGGCCCTGTTGTCTCAGGCGGGCTTCTTCTTCCTGACTCAGCTTGTTCGCGCCGGCCTGAAGACGCTGCTGCAGATCATTGATCTGCTTGTTCAGATTCTCGATCTCGTTCTGGCGAGAAGCAAACTGCGATTGCAACTCCGCGGAAGCCAGCTTGCCCTCCGCCGTGGTAACGATGGCCTGGCGAATGCTGATAACGCCGACCTTGCCTATTGCGGACGAACCGGCCGCGGCGGGTGCCTGTGCCCGGGCGGCTGCGGTGCTCAAAATACACGCGGCGGCAAGGGCAGCTGTACGAGTCAACTTATTTCGTGACCGCAGAACGGTCAACAATCTAGAATTCACTTTTTTCTCCTTGTGGTGGTCCGCCACGGAGAGACCGGGGCGAACCCGCGCCAAGTCAGCTTGGCTTAAAACTGATTCCGCTCCCAGCGGGCTTTACGAGCGTATTGCAAACCTGAAAGTATAGCCGACCCCGTTTGCATCCCGCAATCGGAAAGCTTGGATTCCCCAAACAGCTCAGAGAGTAAGACGGCTCGAGCATCGAGAGTTCTTCCGGGCTGCCGTTTATTTGGGCAGCGGGAACAAGATCACGCGGTTGTTGGCCTGATCGGCGATGACCGCCAGGTTCGTAAAGGTCTGGATGGCTGCTGCAAATTTCGATGTGCCGCCAATTCCGAGAGTTGCCTTGGTCGCGAAGGTCTGCGAGTCCACAATCGAGATCGTATTGCTCAGCGAATTCACGGTTAGGATTGTGCCGGTCTGGAAATTGTAAGCGATGGAGTTGGGATTTATGCCAACCTTAATCGATGCTGGCGTTGACGCGGTATCGGGGTTGTACACCGCGATCTGGTTGCTCTGCGTGGATACTGCGTAGAAGAGCGCCGGAGAGACCGAGGGATCGAAGACGATGCCCGTCGGCGTCGCCGTGAGAAACGAAGTCGATTGAGAGCTCGAGCGGACCGGCGTGGACAAGCCGATGTCGACGGCATCCAGAGCACCGGACGGCGAGGAGGCGCCGTTGAGTATGAGACAGGATACGACGGCGAGGCCGCGGCCGTTGGAACCGCGATCGGGGTCAATGGCAACAGCGATGGGGTTCTGGTCGACCGCCACGTTGACGGGTGCAAGGGTGCCCATGGGAGTGGCGGTCAATGGGGTGAGATCGATGGTGGAAACGGTGTTCGAACTGGTGTTGGCGATGACCGCGAGATTCGTTTCCTGATCGATGGCCACGCCGCTCGGGGCAGTGCCGACATTCACGGTGATGGCTTTTCCGGAAGCGTCCAGGACCGGAACGCCGTTCACGAGGTCAAGAACAGAGACGGAGTTTGAGCCATTGTTGGTGACCACGGCTACGCCCGAGGTTCCGGCGGCCTGCCCGTTATACGCCAGTCTGGGAAGAACGGCGACGCCAGTGGGTGTGTCGGCTGTGGCGATGGTCTTGACCGTTTGATTCAAAATGTTTGCCGGGTTCAGGCTGAAAACGGAAACCTGATTGCAGCCCGAGCCGGTGTTGGTGACCACTGCGAGATTGTTGACTTCGTCGATGGCCACGCCACCTGGTTTGGCGTCATTGCCAGAGCAGGAGGGCAGGGGAATCTCTTCAAGGACGGTGAAGTCGATTACATTTGAGGCCAAGCCCGAGCTGTTGGTGACGCTGAGCGCATAGTGGCGGGGGCCGGCGTTGAGCACGGACACGGGGATGGTTACATCGATTTCCTGGCCGTTCACAAACGTGAAATTGCCCAACACGCTCGAAGCTAAGGCAACACCGTCAAGAAGGACTTGTGAGCCGGAGTCGAAACCCGTGCCGAAAATCTTCACGCCGCTGACGGCGGCTGGCGCCGTGCCCAGCGTGATTTTCACGGCAGGACTGAGGCTTGCCGGCATTGTGACATTGGCGCTCCCAGCGTCTATCGCCGGGGTTTGCACGCGTTCGATGTGAACGGGCTTAACGCTGCCAAGTTTGAAGCCGGTAATCGTGCCGCTGCCGGAGTTTACGGTCAGAACCAGATTACTTACAGAATCCACGGCGATGGCCCCGGGGATGGACACATTTGTCGGTGATGTGGAAGTGCAATTCGCCGCGCAGACGGTGGCGAGCCCGGTTTGACCAGTGCTGACGATGGCGGGACGCTGCAAGAGGGAAGGATCGAGCAGCGAGACCTCATTGGTCCTGGGATTGAAGGAGACCGCCGTATTGGAGAACGGCTGAAACGCCACGGTCTCTGCTCCCAACTCTGGGGAACCTGTGCTGACCTGGCCGGTGGCCTTGGAGAACAGGCTCATGGAGCTGACCGACTGGCTTTGGGGATCGATAAAGTAAATCTGGCTGAAAGTGACATTGGGGTCGGCGAGAACGGCCTGCCGTGTCACGGGATTAATCGCGATACCGACGATCGAAGGCGAGGCTGTATAGGTCAGGAAGGGAGTGCCAGAGCTGGCAAGACAAGAGGCGGAGCAGGTCGTCGTGTCGTCTTTGTCGGCCTGGAAATATTGAAAGTGAGTGGCATCAAGGACAGCGCCGACGGAGAAAGAACCGTTGAAATCCGTTTTGTTGGTGGTCCCTGACGGAAGTCCGCTAATGAGCACGGTCCCGGGATTCCCGGGATTGAGATTGTGGGGCACTTTTGTCGTTATGGTGACGACATTGGAAGCGCGAGTGGCGCTGACAATATCGACCGATGCGGCACTGGGATTGGCCAGGTTCACAGCAGACAGAAGGCCCGCTCCGCCAGGAGTGACATAAGCCAGGCGTGCTCCGGGCTCAAAAGCGACCTGCGGGTTTGCGCCGGTATTCAGCGTGACGTACGCGACAGGACAATAGGGCGCTGCCCAAACGGCATTAGGGAGACACTGGACCGTTGCGTTGTGATCCAAATTGATGACCAGCCCCACGTTTGTGGAAGCAAACGCCACCACCGCGCGATGCGAAAATGGATCAATGCCCACGGAGTATGGAAACGGCTCCACGACCGCCTGGCAGGTCGGATCGGATTGAGGAATCACACAGCTCAGATCCACGGTTCCAAGCGAAGCACCTGCGGGAACAGAAAGAATGGAAAGCGACCTACTCGCGTAATTCACAACGGCGGCAACGTTAGACTGGGATGGAGTTTGAAAAATGAGTTGGTCGTCCACCGCCACGCCAGTTGCGACATTACCGCCGGAGGAGACCTGATTTGTCATCGTGGGTGTTGCGCTGGTCAGATCGATAAATTGAACGTTATTTGAACTCACGCCAGCGAGGGTCACAACCGCCAAGCCATCTGTCCGGTCTATGGCAATGCTACTCGGCGCGGAAGTCGCGCCAAAGGAAATCTGCGGGTTGGGCCCCATGTACACTTTGGAGTTTGCGCTGGGTGGGTTCATGGCAAACGGCAAAGCGGGAAATCCTGCGGTGATGTCAGTCGGTGGATTCGGATTCGAAGAATTCGATCCGCCGTAATCCGGGATCACGGCCACGTTGGTAAAGGCAGTTCCCGGCGTGGGGGAATTAAACGGTCCTGGCGATGTCGTGTACTGCACTCCGAATGAGTATAAACCGGCGGTGTGGCCGGTCCCGCTCGAAGCGGGCAAGAAGCCCGAGAGCCGTCGGGCCGTCGAAGCGGCCACGGGGTTAGGGATCAACCCTTGTCCGTTGAAACTAGTAGCCACCGTAGGAGAATCCGGGGGGCCAAAGAAACCGCCGTCGATCGTGAACGGTGCGCCACCGGTCTGGCCCAGCGCGGATTCCTGAAAGTTGCCGGGAGCGGAACCCACGATGGTGGGGCGCACCGGGACAATGTCCAGCGGGAACGGCCCGCCCACCACCGTGACGGAAGAATTGCTGCTGGTCACTTGCACGGTGTAGTGCCCGGGGGTCTTTAAATTGTCCGCGTTTAGGCGAACCCGGGCACCGATGGACGTAGAAGTCGATCCCGCGGTGAAAACCGCTTTGATCTGCGTTTGGGGATTAATGGTAGTAGCAACACCAGATGAATCCACAAGCTTAACGCCCATCTGCGAGTAGGCGTTGGTGGCGGCGAGGAAGATGTCCTGCTGGAGAGCGCCCTGGGCCGCAACCGAGGGCGAGATACCGCTGAAGGTGATATCGCCCGCTTTGACGACGGTGACGGAAGCCTGCGCGATGCGGGCGTTGTCAACGTTGGAGTAGGCAAAAACAGTAACTATACCCGCGGCATTAACGGGATTGGTGGTGGAGGCTGGCGCCGCGGCCGGTACGGCCGCGGGAGCGGTATAGATGCCGTCTGTATTGATCGATCCGCAGTCGTTGCTTGCTCCGCTGCAGGACGCGCTGCTGGTTTTGGCGGTGGTTTCGAAAGTTACGCCCCAGGTAATATCGCTGGCCTGGAAAATGACGCCATTGAAATTCTCTGCGAAAAACCGCTGGGTTGCCTGGGTGGCAACCGTAGCGGTTGCGGGGGTAATTGATATGCGCAGGCCGGAATCGAAGCTGATGCTGAATTTGCCGGTCTTTTTCTTGTCGGCGTTGGAAGTTGCGGTGATAGTGACTTTTACGTTGGGCAGCTTGCTCTGATCCGGAAAAACAGATGGCGCGGTGAACGTCACCGTGGAAGCAACCGTGGTGCTGGTATTCTGTTGGTTGGAGATTTCGCCGACAGCGCCGTTGGCGGACATGCACGTCTGGGAAGGGGAAGGCGTTGGGTTCGGTGTGGTTGTCGTCGGGTTTGGCGTGGTGGTGAAGGAGCAGTCAAACGTCGAGGACACATCGGTCGCGCCGGTGACGGTGGCCGTGATCGTCTGCGTTTGCGTCGGCACCATGACGGACGCGGTGCCGGTGACGTTAACCACCACTTGGTTGGCGGTGCTGCTGCTGCCGCACCCGCAGACCCAAAGGCCGGCGAACGCCGTCGCCAGCAGGATGTTTCTCGCACTCTTATGCCACTTCATACCCACGGTCTCCCCCACATTGCACGTGTTTCGTCTCCGCTGCGCCACTCCGAGCCCAAGTTTTTTGTAAAACTCGAAATCATTCTCACACCTAGAACGTCCGGCTGACGGTGAAGCGAAAGGTACGCTGTGGCTCAAAATAATTGAGACTCCCCGGATTCTTCAGAAGCTGCTCGATCGTCGGCCTAACCTGGAACCTCCACACGTCCGGCGGCAGCGTGGCGGGGAGGCGACCGAGCGTGCAACCCTTGTCCCCCAGAGACGGATCACAAATCTCGCTGGCCTCAATGAAATCCTGGGGCGCCAAAAGCTGGGAATGCAAACGATGGATGTTGTAGGCGTAGTAGACCCGGAAGGGCGCCTGAATGATCGGCAACTGCACCACGAATTCGATGCCCGTCGAACCGCGCAAGCGAAAATTCGTTCCTGGTGAAATGCCGAGCTGCCGAGTCAGGCCTATATCGTGCTGCACCGTTGGAAATTGAGTTGTCAGGTTGTCGAAGCCTGTCTTGTCCAGCTGCAAGGCATTCTTGCGAAGGATGCCGTTGGTGCCATCGTCAAAAAACAATCCGACTTGAAACGTGCTTCCCACGATCGGGATGAAGTACTCGACATTTCCATAGCCCTGCGTGTCGCCGCCC
>QHZC01000286.1:0-6335 GCA_003224515.1 Acidobacteriota bacterium | reverse complement strand
GGGTCGGCCCGCCAAAGCCGTTCAGGCAGGTGTTGCAGCTGTAGGTAAACTGCTGTGTCGTGGCGACGGGGATAAAGGTGACCGGGGTAATGGAGCGGATGTCAAAACCGCGGATGTCCGACTCTCCGCCCATATAGAAACGGCTGTACGGAGGCGGTTCCCCGCCTCCGTAACCGGTGGTGAACGCCCCAGAAGCGTGGAAACCCAGAACGTTGCGGCGTTTGTTCACCGGATGGTAGTACTTCCAATCGAAGACATTGGTGATGCTCTTGACGTTGCCGCCGAGCCCTGAAAACCCGAGCGAATAGAAGTAGCTCTTTCCGCCAGTGGGATTGATCGGATTGTTGACGGTGTTATAGGTGATCGTGGGAGTGATAGTGCTCGAAACGATTCCGTTCAGCGCGCTCGGACCGGCGATGCTGCGGAACTGCACCTGGGTGAACAACAGCTTCGATGCATCGTTAAAAGCGGTAATGTTCGTGCGTGTCAGTCCATATTGCAGCCCGATTCGGGTGAATGAGAGCTTTCGGACGGGATAGCTAGCGAAGAGCGTGAACCCGGTGCTGTCCTGATTGTAGTTTTGAACGAATTCCGGGTTGATGCTGACGGCCTGGCCGGTCAGCAGCGCGGCCTGCCTGGCCTGGTCAAACTTATAACGGCTGGAGAAAATTGTGAAACCGGAAGAAATGGGCCGGTCAAAGAGATAAGGCTCGGTGAAACCGAAAAGGAAACTGCGGGAAAGATCGCCGAACTGCGCCGAAAAAGTCAGCGTTTCGCCAAGACCGAGGAAGTTGTTGGTCTGATAGGTGAGGCCTATGAAGCTGCCGGCCAGGCCGCTGACACCGCCCTGCAGACCGATCGACTGTTTGCCCTTTTCCTTCAGCTTGAGGTTTATGTCTACCGTGCCTTCTTTGTTGTTGCGCTTAATCTCCGCGGCTTTGTCTGCTTCGATCTTGTCGAAGTAGTCGAGCTGATTGAGGCGCAGGACGCTGAGCTCCCAGAGGCGTTTGTTGAAGAGCTGGCCTTCATCGATCATCAGCTCGCGGCGAATTACTTTGTCGCGGGTGGTGGTGTTCCCGCTGAAGTCGATGCGCCTGACGAAATACTGCTTCTGCTCGTCGAACTTGAGTGTCAGGTTGATGATTTTCTTTTCTTCGTCGATTTCCGTGTCCGGCTCGGGAGTGAAATCGATGAATCCGTATTCGCCGTAAATTTTGCCGTAGGTCTCCAGGGCTTTGCGGACTTTTTCGGTCGAGAAGATGTCGCCCTGTTTGAGGGGGAAGGCGCCCTTCAGAGCATCGACCTTTAGGGAGAGGGCCTTGTCTGGGTCGGCGCTAACGATCTTCAGCGTGCCCATGTGGTAGCGCTCGCCCTCTTCGATGGGGATGGTGATATTGACGGCCTTGCCGTGGCCGCGCCCGGCGACCAGGGGAACGCCAAGGCGATAACCCTCGGTGTCGATATTTTCAAGAAGGGGTTCGCCGACGGACACCTTGAAATAGCCGTTGTCGCGATAGAGGCCGCGAACGCCAACTTCCAGATCCTCGCTCAATTTTTCACGGTCGTAGGTCTTCGTGAGCACCGGGATATACCAGAAGTACAGAGGAATCGAATAAGGCCGGTCGTGGCGCATGGCGCGGATCAACTTGCGGTCGCTGAAGGCGTGGTTTCCTGTGAACTTAATTTTCCCGACCTTGACCTTGGGGCCTTCCTCGATCTTAAAAACCAGAATGACGGCGTTGCTGGAAGCGATGCGCTCGTACTGTGGGGTGACTTTCGCGAACTGGCGGCCGTGCTCGCCCAGCAATTCCTTCAGCACGACTTCGGCTTTCTTGATTTTCGTGGGATCGAACTGGCTTTCGACGCTCAGACCGACCTTGCGTTCCTTGAATCGGTCCAGAATGTCCGATTCGGAAACGGAGTGAATACCATCGTAGCGGATGCGACGGATCTGGGGGCGTTCCTTCACCTCAAAGATAATGATTTTGCCGCCGGCGCGATTGGGAGAATCTTCCACGCGGAGCTTTACGTCCTCGAAGAATTGCGTGTTCCACAGCGCCTGAAAATCGCGCCGCAGGGTCTCTTCATTGTAGACATCGCCATCGCGGCTGAAGATGCGCGCCTTCAGCGTGTCGCTACGCACGCGGCGGTTGCCGATAAATTCGATGCGATCGATGACAAACTGCTGCTGTTGCGCGGTGGCCTGCGGATCTGCTGTGGAACGGTCCTTTATAACCTCTTTGCCCGTTGGGTAATCAAAGGAAGCAGAGAAAACGTAGGAATGTGAAGATGGGGATGCCTCCGCGCGGGGATTTTCTCGCCTAGCTGCGGGTGACGCGATCGCAAAAAGAAACACAACGGCGGTTATCCGCGTCACTCGAGCCGCAAAAAACCCAAACGACGAACAAACTCTTCTTTGAGCGGCCGCTGAGGTCGTCAAGGCCGCGCCCCCAAACTCAAGTTGTTTTTCTCCCGCCGGACCCGGTGTGGGCCGGCCGTGCGTTGACCGTTTTACGGTCGCCCGTGCGTTGTGTCAGATTCGCTAGTGGACAACCGGGGTTGCCTCACCGACCGGACGGAACGACAGGCCTTCCCCGGCGACGTAAATCTGGAGAGTCGCGGGCCTTTGAATTCCGCCCTGGATCAGCGCCTCGGAGAGCGGGTCCTCTACATACTTCTGCAAAGCCCGGCGGAGCGGACGTGCCCCATAACTGCGGTCCGCACACGTTTTCTCGAGTATCCACTGTCGTGCTTCCGGCGATACTACAATCTGTACCTGCCGGTGAATCAGGGTGTCGTTCAGCTGGCCCACCAGCAAATCGATGATGCGGAGCAGATCTTCGTCGCCGAGCGGATTGAAAATAATCACTTCGTCCAGCCGGTTCAAAAACTCCGGATTGAACGCCCGCTTCACTTCGTTCATGACCATATCTTCCATGCTCTTTTGCCCGGCTTCATCGGCGCCGGACTGGAAGCCCATGGTCGTGCGCTTTTGCAAATGACGCGCGCCGAGATTGGAGGTCATGATGATGATGGTATTCCGGAAATCCACGGTATTGCCGAGCCCGTCCGTCAACTGGCCGTCTTCAAACACCTGCAACAATATATTAAACACGTCCGGATGGGCCTTCTCAATTTCATCGAGCAGGATCACCGAGTAAGGCGTCCGGCGGACGCGCTCCGTTAGTTGTCCGCCTTCTTCATAGCCCACGTACCCTGGAGGCGCGCCGATCAGCTTCGAGACGGAGTGCTTCTCCATAAACTCCGACATGTCGAAGCGAACCAGGGACTTCTCCGAACCGAACAGAAACTCCGCCAGCCGCCGGGCGACTTCCGTCTTGCCGACACCGGTCGGCCCCAGGAAAAAGAAACAGCCCACCGGACGCAGAGGCGACTTGAGACCCGCACGGCTGCGGCGAATGGCGCGAGCCAGCGCGGTGATGGCCTTGTCCTGGCTGATAACGCGCTTGTGCAGTTCCGGCTCGATGCGCAGAAGTTTTTGCTGTTCGTCTTCCTTGATGGAAGTGATCCCGATGCCGGTCCAGCGCGAAACAACTTCCTCAATGTCTTCGCGAGTCACGATGCCCGTCGAAGCATCGTCCAACTTGAAACGTTCGCGCAGCCCGCGCAGGTTTTCCTTTTCCTTGCGTTCTTCCTCGGAATAGAAACGCGCCTTTTCGAATTCGTGATTGGCGATGGCCGTTTCCATCCGATGGGTGATGAATTTCACGCGCTTCTGTACTTCGCCGACTTCTTCGGGAACGGTGGCCTGACGCAGCTTCACGCGCGCCCCGGCTTCGTCGATCAGGTCAATGGCTTTGTCGGGGAGAAAACGATCGGGGATATAGCGGTTCGAAAGATAGACGGAGTAGCGCAGCGCTTCGTCCGTGTAGCTGACTGCGTGAAATTTCTCGTAGCGCTCGCGAACACCCTGGATCACCTGCACAGCCTGCTCTTCGTCCGGCGCGGGAACTTTCACGGACTGGAAACGCCGCTCCAGCGAGCGATCTTTCTCCACCGACTTGCGGTATTCGCCCGGTGTCGTGGCGCCAATGCACTGAATCTCTCCGCGTGAGAGCGCGGGTTTCAAAATGTTGGCGGCGTCGAGCGAGCCCTCCGCCGAACCGGCGCCCACGAGCGTGTGCAGCTCGTCGATAAACACGATGGAGTTCTGGCTCTCCATCAATTCCTTCATGATGGTCTTCAGCCGCTCTTCAAACTGGCCGCGGTACTTCGTGCCCGCCACGATCAGAGAAAGATCCAGGGAAAGGATGCGCTTGTCCGCCAGGAACGGCGGAACATCGCCATCGGAAATGCGCTGCGCCAGACCTTCAACAATGGCGGTCTTGCCCACGCCGGGCTCACCGATCAAAACCGGATTGTTCTTGGTGCGGCGGCACAGAATTTGAATGACGCGCTCGACTTCGTTTTCGCGCCCGACGAGAGGATCCAGCGAGCCTTCTGATGCCGCTTGCGTGAGGTCGCGGCTGAATTCCGCGAGCAAAGAGGTTTCCTTTGGCCGCGCCGCCGCCGTTTTTTCACCGGACGTGCGCGCCAGCTCTTCCCGCAGCGTGGAAAGGCGCAGGCCGCGCTCCATCAAAATCTCCGCGCCGAAGCACTTTTCCTCACGCAGGATGCCGAGCAGCAAATGCTCGGTGCCGACGTGCTTGTGGCCAAGGCGCTCCGCTTCTTCCGCCGCCATGTTAAGGATGCGCTTGCACTCCGCGCTGAGCGGCACTTCGACCGACGTTGAGATGCGCTCGCGGATGGTGATGCGGGCTTCGATCTCCTTGCGGATCGATTCGATCGAGCCCTGCTGGCGCAGGAAACGGTTGGCCAGGGCCGTCGCGCTTTCTCTGTATAACGTTCGAACACGTTAGCTCGCTTCTCCCCCTGGGGTCCCGCTCGCCGTGGCCGCAGCCTCGCGAGTTCGTAGCACGCCATGCTCCAGCGCCAGTATCCGGTCGCACCGTGCCGCGAGCGACAGGTTGTGCGTCGCGATCAGCGACGTCAACTTGTGCGTGCGGTGCAGCCGTTCCAGCAACTCGAACACGGCCCCAGCATTCTGCTCGTCCAGATCTCCGGTAGGTTCATCTGCCAGCAGCACTGAGGGTCCGGTGACGAGCGCCCGGGCAATCGCGACGCGCTGCTGTTCCCCTCCGGAGAGTTCCCCTGCGCGGTGATCGGCCCGGTTTTCCAAACCAACCTCCGCGAGCCACTTCCGCGCCATCCCCAGCGCGGAAGCAAAATTTTCGCCGCGCACCAGCAGCGGCATGGCCACGTTTTCTGCAGCCGTAAAATCTGGCAGCAACTGGTGGCGTTGCCACAAAAATCCGATGGCTTTCGTTGCGAAGTATACTGTACCGCTCGTTGGCGTGTCTAGCGCGGCCAGCAAATGTAACAAAGTACTCTTGCCGGCTCCCGATGGCGCAACGATCGCTACCATCTCACCCTGCCGCAAACTCAAGTTTGCATCCGCCAGAACGGAGATGCTTTTCTCGCCGCGGCCATACGTTTTCTTCAGGCCGCGCGATTCCAGAACGACGGTCGCGCTGGGCAGAGCCTGTGTCGCTACGCCGCTCGCGAATTGTGTGTGCTGGGTCATTTTGCCGCTGGCCTTTCGGCGTCATCCTGCGCCGTCGCTGCTCTTTAACTTAGATGCTTCTGGTGCAATCCCCGTGCCGCAGCAGCGGAGTGCACGATACCTGTGCCGCAATTTACCCAAAGTGTTTCCTATTTCCGCCAGTCCCTTGCCTACCGCAAAGAGGGCAATTTTGCGTCAAACTGAAACACTTATAATCTTTCTGTTTTCAACAGCTTGCCGTGGGTATTTGCTGCGGCCGCGGGTCGAGGGATGCGCCCCGGTCTCACCCACCTGCCTCTCAGCCTTGGTAGGAGCAAATCTCGCGCCAAATTGAATACAGAATGTCATTTCTGCGGCGGTCCTTTCATTCCTCAGAACATCGCTTCTAGGCGACTTGGGAAGCGGCTCCAGGACCCTCGAAGCATTCTGATTCTGGCAGAATGAATCGGCTTTGGGTCCGCTTAGGCGGTGCTCCAACATACCTCCCGTCTCGATAACATTCGCATGGTTCGCTGGCGACCCCGAAGGCCGCATGAACCTATTCATAGCGAAGGACTTCTACCGGCAGGAGCCGCACGGCAGCGCGAGCCGGCAAAATCGTTGCCGCCATCGAGATTCCCATCGCCACGATGGTAATCCACAAGCCATCGAAAATACTCGGATGAAACGGCACAAAAGGAACGGCATACACCTGCGGATCGAGAGGAATCAGGTGGTAGCTACCGGTCACGAAGGAGAACGTGTAGCCGAC
>QHZC01000285.1 GCA_003224515.1 Acidobacteriota bacterium | reverse complement strand
AACTCTCGATCCGAATGGCCCCGGTTTGCCGAAATGGAGCTCCTTCACCGCAGCAAAAAATGAGGTGATGGTTCTGGATCGAAACGTTGGTATACAAACTCGTTCCCGCGCAGCGGAGCTCGATTTCTGCAAAATCATGTGCTGCCGTAGTGCAGCGAACAGACCATTTGAGTGACGAGATCGAATGAACTCTCAATTTCTCGAAACCGGCAATTCTTCTCACTGTAGCTCAAAAATAAATTGCTTTTTGAACACACAGAAATCTTGAGTTAGGCCATAACACTGTGTTAGGAGTTGTTAATAATTTGCGGGGGCGCATGATTGACCATCAGCACAGCGAGTCCCTGTCAGACGAACTGTTGCTGCAGAATATCCGCAGCGGCTGCGCGGATTGTTTTGCGACGCTGTTTCACCGGTATTTCGGGCAGGTATTCGCCACTGCTTTCAAAATCGTACGCAACCGCGGCGAGGCGGAAGATGTGCTCCAAGAGGTCTTTCTAGCCATTTTCCTGCAGCAAGAACGCTTCGATCCTTGTCGCGGCTCCGTTAAGACCTGGATTCTGCAATTTGCGTATTTTAAGTCCCTGCTGCGACGACGCTATCTACGGATCAGAAATTTCTATCATTACGAAGAGCAGTCAGAAGAGCGGGAACTCAGAAGCCTCTCAGCATCGAACTTGTCAAGCATGAGTCCTGGAGAGTGGGGGCAATGTGTTCGAAATGGATTGGCCACCCTCAGTTCCAAACAACGCAAGGTGATCGAACTTATGCTATTCGAAGGATACACGCTCCAAGAATCTTGTGAATTGATGGGAGAAACATTGGCCAATACAAGAAATAATTACTATAGAGGGCTCAAGGCACTTCGAACGTTCTTAAATGCAGAGTTAGGCCACCGCTGCTCTCCGGCTGTGGTGTTGGCTCATAGTAGATATGATTTCCAATCCTGATCATTCACACAACGATTGGTACGAGGAGTTGTGCGCCCTCGCGGCTGCAGGTGAATTGTCTGCCTCCGAGGTGCGCGATTTGAATCAGCACTTGGAGGGCTGCAAGTCCTGTAGCGAATTGTTCGCCGACTTCCGGCGGCTCACGGCAGAAGATATCTCCCTGGTCATTGTTGAAAAAACTTCTGATATACCCAAAGAGAATGTTGAGTTCCTGCATGAGCAGAAGATCCTGTCACGCCTTCTTTCGCGGGCCAGCCGGGAACACGATCATCATAGGGAGGCATCCGTAGGTGGCGCTCTTCCGGAGGCTACCAGGCAACTGCACTCGCGCGTGCCGTGGTTGGTGGGTCGGCTGCGAATAGCTACCCTCGTGTACGGAGCGGCAGCCCTTGTGCTCGTTATAGGGCTTGTCATTGTTGCGTATCGGACAAGAACCAGACCGGAGGCACTGGCGACAAACTCACGAGTTGATGATCAACTGCGAAAGTGGAAAACGATAGCCCAAGATGCACGCGAAGAGCGTGCGATAACCGCGGAACGGCTGCAACAAAGTGAATCAGATCGCCGGACATTGGAAATCTCGCTGGCCCAAGCGAAAGCGAACGCCGTCTCATTGGCTGTCAGACAGTCGGCACTGGAAAGAGCTCTGGCTGATGCGCAGTCTCAGCGCGAGCAGCTCAATCGTGATTTGGGGGCGAGCCGTTCAGAATTCGCGCAAAAGGCCCGACTTGTTGAGGAGCTTGAATCCAGGCTGCAGGACGCAGACCAGCGCGTCAATGAGGAACAGGCGACTGTGGAAGGATTGCGTGAGAAACTCCGGAGCGCCGAGCAAGAAGCCAAAGTTGAAACGTCCGTGGATAATTCCGAAGTCAAGACACTGCTGGGGGCGCGGGACCTCCACATTGTTGACGTGTACGACGTCGAGTCGTCAGGCAAGACTCGGCGGACTTACGGGCGCGTGTATTACGTGGAAAACAAACTCCTGGTTTTCTACGCATTCGATCTTCAGGACAGAAAACGCAATCGTGCGGCCGCCGGTTTTCAGGCTTGGGGCTACAGTCATGCGAACAGCAAGCAACCAGAAAATCTCGGGCTGTTCTATGTTGACGATGCCACGACAAATCGCTGGGCATTGAAGGTTAGCGATCCCGGAATCCTGCAGCGCATTGATACAGTCTTCGCAACGCTTGAGCCACCGGGCGGCAGTCGATCTCCCAGAGGCCAGAAGTTGCTCTACGCCAATCTTGCAGGCCCGCCGAATCACCCTTAGCGTACACGCGGTCTCTCAGTAATGTTCCAACAACTGCGCATTCGGTGAGAAGATCCTGTCCCTTCGAGCAAATACATAGTAGCGGGCCAAACGTTATTACCACATTCCGAGGAGGGGAGATGCGACTTTCGCGCTTGCCGTCCGTTCTGATTCCTGTTCCAGCGTGCTTGTTCTTTTGTCTGGGCGCCTTGTTCGGACAGACTCCAAATGCGACAGTTACGGGGCTCGTGTCGGATCCGAGCGGAGCGGCTGTTTCTGACGCTGTGCTTGTCTTCACGAACCTGAACACAAACGCTTCATACTCGGCAAAGACGAACGGGGATGGGTTCTATCGTCTTACTAGCTTGCTGCCTGGAACATACCGCGCAAATCTGACGAAGGAAGGCTTCAAAAGCGTTGTGAAGGACGACATTCAGTTACACGTCCAGGATGAGGTCGCGCTGAACTTCGTTCTTCAAGTCGGGTCTGTCTCGGAGAGCGTAACTGTGCAGGCCGGGGAGCCACTACTGGAGACGCAGTCAACATCACTTAGTCAAGTAGTGGAGGGACGGCAGGTCCAGGACATGCCTCTAAATGGCCGCAATACCTTCAATCTCCTCGGATTGGTTCCCGGTGTAGTACCGCAGGGATCCACTCGGGGTAATCCGATGAGCAACCAACTCGGAGGATCTTTCACAAACGTCTGGGGTTTCGGCAATTACCAGATAGGTGGCTCGATCGCGAACCAAAATGCCAGTTACTTCGACGGTGCACCGCTGAACGTTCCCGAAAACAACGCTATCTTGATCGTCCCAACGCAAGATGCAGTCCAGGAGTTTCGCGTCGCCACGAACAACGTCAGTGCGGAATTCGGCGGATTCGCGGGTGGCGTGGTTAACATGACCACAAAGTCCGGCACCAATGCATTTCATGGCAGCGCGTATGAATATTTCCGAAATACGGTTTTAGACGCGAACAATTATTTCAGCAACGCTGCCGGGATTGCACGTGCACAGCTAAACCAAAACCAGTATGGTGTTTCGTTCAGCGGGCCGATAGTGAAGGACAAGGCTTTCTTTTTCTTCGGCTGGGAGGGATTTGCCCTTCGCAAGGGCATTCCGAATTCGCTAACTGTACCCACGGCGGCCATGTTAAACGGCGATTTCTCGGCCATCTGCCAAACTGGCTTCACAAATGGGATCTGCAATGATCCAAATCACCAAATTTACGATCCATGCGGTGGCACGGTTGTCGGAGGGGCGGGATGTCCAGGCTACTCGGGATCCCGCACCCCGTTCCTGAACAATCTCATTCCGTCGACTCGGATCGATCCGTCGGCTACGGTACTGGCAAAACTATGGGCGGCGCCCAATCGTCCGGGGCTTGCCAACAATTTCGTCAACAATACCAGTGTTGGTGGAAACGAAAATCAATATAACGCGCGTGTGGACTACAACGTTAATGACAAGCAGCGAATTTTTGGCCGCTACACATACTGGCACTTCAGGAACCTGGGTGCTGATCCATTCGCCACAAAGACTGGAACCCCAGTCAGTGTATCGACGAACCAGCAGTTCGTAGTTGGGAGCACCTATGCATTGAGCTCAAACACGATTCTCGATGTCAGAGCTTCATATTTGCATATGAACTACAACGTAGTTCCGCTTAATTTCGGCACCGACATGTCCCGATTTGGACCAAACTGGGCGGCTCTCAGCCCGCAACTCACATTCCACGAGTACCCGATCCCCAACATCGCAGGGTACACACCATTTCAGATTGTGATCATGGATGTCACCCAGCACAATGGAAATGCAGACTATTCCCTGTCGGCAAGTACGACGAAAATCTTCTCGCGGCACACGTTTAAATTTGGAGGGGAACTTCGGCGCCAGAAATACACATTCATTTCTTTGGTCTTTCCAAATGATTTGTATGAGTTCGACAGCGGATTCACAGCTGCCAGCAACGGCGGTGCCGGGGGCTATAGTTTTGCTTCGTTTCTCTTAGGATATTCGTCGTCCGGGACTCTCTCTACCGCAGCTAGGGTAGACCAGCTTCTCAACCCGCAGGGATACTATCTGAGCGACACCTTTCAAGCGACCCGAAAGCTGACGCTCAATCTGGGAATAAGGTGGGATCAGCCGGGACAATTCTTTGAAAAGAACGATCGCGACACCGTGTTTCTAGCCAACGGAGCGCCGCAGGCCGGCGGAATCACATCTATCACAAACCCGGTCTCGAACCAATCAATCCAACTTCATGGACAGTTGGCACTGGTGAACACGCCGGCCTGGTCTGACAGACACGACATTGCTCGGCGCTGGAATCTATTTTCGCCGCGCGTCGGTTTTGCATATCAAGCAACGACCAAAACCGTTGTTCGCGCTGGGTACGGAATCAATCGCCTTCCGGCGAGCGTTGCGGCAAATGGCCCCAACGTTTCGCCTCTGAATACTGCGGTTACGGCTTTCTCAGCATCCAGCAATGGTGGGGTGACCCCGGCATCCACGCTGAGCAATCCGTTCCCAAACGGAAGTGGGGGTCAATCTGTCATTCAACCCGCCGGACGCAGCACTCAATTTCTGGCGTCTCTGGTCGGACAGGCCGTGGCTTCGCAACTCCCACGGGAGCCGTCAGCATATGTCCAGCAATGGAACCTAAATGTTCAGCGAGAACTGCCTTTCGGCGGGCTGTTCGAGATTGGCTATGCAGGTTCAAAAGGAACTCATCTTCCGATTTCGATCCCAAACACGTCGGTGACTATTGACCAACTTCCGGATCAATACACCAGCCTGGGCAATGCCTTGCTTACCCCGGTGACAAATCCATTCGCCTCGGTTAATGGGGGTCCAGTTACGAGCGGGCCGCTGTCGTTTGCTCAGATACCGCAGGGGCTGCTACTGAAGAGGTATTCTCAGTATGCGAGTGTAGGCAGCCCGGAGCTTTATCGAGCAGACTCCAGCTACAACGCCCTGACCACCCGCTTTGAAAAGCGCTTTGAAGGGGGCGGGACAATCCTGGCTTCATACACCTGGTCACGGCTATTCAGCAATACTGACGTACTGACTGGCTATCTGGAGGACGGCCCCGTTGGCGCCATCCAGGACTATAACAACTTCTCCGGTGAACGGTCCCTCATTAGCTACGACGTTCCGCATCGTTTCGTCGTGAGCTACGTTTATGACCTTCCGATCGGAAAAGGTAGGAAGTTCCTAGCTTCAAGCGACGGAACCGTGAACCACATCGCGTCGGGCTGGGCAATCAATGGGATCACAACCTTCCAGAGCGGCACTCCTTTGGTCATAACGGCACAGCCAAATGTCCTTAGCACAACATTCGGGGCGGGAACAATTCGTCCGGACGTTATTCCCGGATGTCACAAATCCATCTCCGGTTCTCGAAGCGCCAAAATCAACGAGTGGTTTAACATCAATTGCTTCTCTCAGCCTGGACAATTCAACTTCGGTACTGAAAGACGGACAGATCCCACATTACGCACGGACGGGATAAAGACCTTTGACTTTGCCGTTACCAAATCCACTCCAATCACGGAGCGTGTGAGTCTGTTGTTCGATACGGAATTTCTAAACTTGTTCAACCGTGTGCAGTTTGCCGCCCCGAATACGAACTTTAATTCCTCAACCATAGGAACCACGGCCAATGTATTTGGAAAGGCTTTCTCACAACAGAATCAACCGCGGCTGATACAGTTTGCTTTGCGCTTGAGATTTTAGAGAAGGTGTGTTTCGTAAAACCAAGAAATTCGTAACGAGCCATATGAGATTGTCTCTTGCACGAATCGCTATTTCGCTGGTTGCCTTGAGTTGTGCGAATGCAAGAGGTGAAGAAGCACCGCCTCTCCAGTTTGCGTCATTGGGAGTGTGCAAGCTGGAAAGCGGGCAAGCCATCGAAGATTGCAAGCTCGGCTATCGGACGCTGGGCTCGCTGAATGCAAGGCGCGACAACGTTGTTCTCGTGCCGACCTACTTCAGCGGAAAATCGCAGGATCTGGTCGCGATCATCCAGTCCGGCTTGATCGACACCCATCAGTTCTTTGTGATTGTAATGGATGCGTTTGGATACGGCGTTTCATCTTCGCCCTCCAATAGCCAGAGTCAACCCCGGCTCCAATGCCCCCAGTTCACCATCGCTGATATGGTAAATGCGCAGCACCGCATGATGGCTGACGTGCTACACATCTCACATTGGCACGCTGTACTTGGTCTCTCAATGGGAGGGATGCAAGCATTCCAGTGGGCGGTCTCGTACCCCATGTTTGCGGACTGTATTGTTCCCGTGGTTGGATCTCCTCGCCTGACCTCAGTTGATCTTCTATTGTGGACTGGCGAGGCAAACGCAATCACAGAAAGCGCAGGCTGGAACCGCGGGAAGTATCAAGGGCGGCCAGAGATGCGAGCTCTATCCGATATTCACTACCTTGCACTCACTACCCCGGCCTACCGTATTGAGCACACGCAACGGAGTGCATTTGCCGAGTTTCTGGCAAACACGGAGTCAACCGCCACGAATGGAATGGATCCCACCGATTGGCTATATCAATTGCGGGCAATGATGGCTCACGATCTTGCCAAGCCCTTTGCAGGAGACATGGGAAAGGCGGCGGGGGTAGTTAAATCCAAAATCTTGATCGTCGTTGCTACTGAAGATCACATGGTAAATCCCGAGCCGTCAATTGAATTTGCCCACTTGCTCAAGGTTCAACCCATGCTCCTTGAAGGCAGCTGCGGACACATGGCACCGATGTGCCACGACACAGAATTATTCGCCGAGATTGCGGCATTTCTGGAACCTAGTTTGTCTGAAACTCCGGAAGGGATGTCTCCGTAACGGCTCCGGTCGCCAATCCTAATAGGGCGACATGTTCGCAGGGCAATGACACAAGAGCAGGGCCGATTCCGGAGCCTATGCTCGAAATCTGGGTGCAAGTAGGGGGCAACAAGAGTTCCAGAAGCTTACTCTGCGCGCTAAATCAGGCGATCCGCGTCATTATTTTTCAAGTAATCACTTGTGAAACGGAGGCTGTCACGGCAGAGGCACGCGATGAAGGACCCCGTTTCGATCCCGAGGCGGCTCGAAAAGGAAAGCCATCGATGGTTCCTTCAACCATTGTCATACCTCGTGAGGGAAGCTTCGCACTGGCGTTCTTGGGCAGAGTTAGAAGGGTCCACGATCCAGTCTTTTCGGCCGCTGACCAGGGGATTGGCGCTCGAACTGGCGCCGCGCAAGATACGAGGTCATACAAGCTCACCGTTCTCAAGTCCCGCGAAGCCAGCATACCGGGCGGTTTGACATTCGTGCGCGGCGAGGTAGTTGCGCAGTCCTTCGCTCACACACTCGTCGAGGAGCACGCGCATTTATGCCTGGGCGGACAGCAGCTGTTGAGCTTCTTCCAGCGCGGCGATGGCCATCTCGCGTGAGACGGTCGGATACCCTTCGAGAAATTCTTCAAGGGTGTGGCCACGTTCCAGGGAATCGAACATAAGTTGGAGGGGTACTCGCGTCCCGCGAAAAACGGGCGTTCCGCTCAGGATATTCGGGTTTTTGACGATCACCTCTCCCACCTGATCGAATCACATTTGGAAACGCAATAGCCGTCGATCATCGGTGCATTTGGGCATGTCCGTCGTCCGTAGATGATAAGCATCTCTATCGCACGAAGCTGCTCGTCCAATCGATTCGATTCTCTTACACAACAGAGCCAAGAGACGGACCACCGTCCGCATGCGAGGCTCGGTCGGTCTTCTCTTCATTTTTTCCTCGCGTTCACACTTTCCACATCGCAGACACGTCCACAACCCCTCCAGACACCCACACGGTAGTGGGATCTCTTTTGTCATCCATTGGTGTCTGGAGAGCCAACAGATCCCATCCTTCCAGATTCCGATCCATTTCTTCCAAAGGGTCATCCTGTCCTACCAAACACTCCGTTCTGACTGAAATGGTTGAATTTAGGCGGCCGTCGCTGTAGCTTTTCGGCGACATGCTCACGATTATTCTCTCGCTGTTTTCTTCTGCTCGGCAAGTCTTTCAAACTCGTGCAGCGCTGCAAGCTGAGATTCTTGCCCTCCGACATCAGCTTTTGGTGCTCCAGCGCTCCAGCCGTGGCCATCGGCTGCGCTTGAGTCGCGCCGATCGATTCCTATGGGTGTGGCTCGCACGATTCTGGAGCGGCTGGCGATCGGGATTGGTCATCGTCAAGCCCGAGACTGTCATCGCTTGGCATCGCAAGGGACTTCGACTGTATTGGAAGTGGAAGAGTCGCCATCCGGAAGGACGACCCTCCGTGTCACTTGAGGTCATCGATCTGATTCATAGGATGCTTGGCGAATCCTGGCTGGGGCGCTCCTCGGATTCACGGAGAACTGTTGAAACTGGGATTCGAGCTGTCGCAAGCCACGGTTGCCAAGTACCTGGTGCGACACCGGAGGCCACCGTCGCAGAATTGGCGCACGTTTCTGAAGAACCACATGCAGAGCTTGGTCTCTGCCGATTTCTTCGTGGTTCCCACCATCACCTTCCGGCTTCTCTTTGTTTTTGTGAACGGCTGCTACGGAGAGGAATTCCACGAAGCGACAGGGTGGCTGGGCATCCGCGAAGTCCTCACCGCTCCGCAATCGCCTTGGCAAAATCCCTATGTCGAGCGCCTGAACGGCACGATTCGCCGCGAGTGCTTGGACTACGTCATCGTCCTGCATGAAACGGGCCTGCGTCGTGTCTTGAAGTTGTATTTCGAATACTACGAGCGGACTCGCACTCACTTGTCCCTCGACAAGGATGCTCCGATCCCTCGGAGGATACAGCCTCCGGAGCTCGGAAAAGTAGTGGAGCTTCCGCAGGTCGGCGGCCTCCATCACCGATATGAACGCCGGGCAGCCTAGCGTGCCCGGATCTGTGCTCTCCTACACCTAAACTTGGCGGAGAACTCCGCTTTGTGGTGCCGTGACCAAGCTCCTCGCGCCTGTATCAAACAACATCGCCACATACAAGTCGATCTGAATTCTGCGCTTCCCTGTCGTAGCAGTTTTTGACTACTCAGACGGAGTTATTGGTAGAGACAGGTACGCAAAGACTCCATCCTGCGGTTTTCAACGCAATGTAACGCAATGTAACATTGTTCTATTCTGATCGCCTGGGCTAGAGTGAGGCCACAGTTCACCTTCTTGAAAGTCGCTGATTTCAAAGGCGTTTGCGCCGGATGACATTTTCGGTAGGGACAGTGTGCCACATGCAAATCCTGCAAAGGCTTTATTCGTAGGGTTTGACTCTAAGTTGTCGATTCCACGGTTGGGACTGGTTCAGCTGGTTAGAATCCCACACTGTCACGGCCGAGCCACAGAATCACCTCACCGCACTTCAATCACTTTGAATAGGAGCTCCTACCTGTCACGCGGGAAGTCGCGGGTTCGAGTCCCGTCGCTCCCGCCAATTTCATCCGCCTACAGTTTCGGAGCCTGGGTCTTGCCCGCGACCTACTCTACTCCCAAACTTCGGTTGACTCATAGCGATGAGTCAGATAGACTCATGCTATGGCTAAACGGCTACAAGTGATTCTGAAGGATCCGGAATACCGCGAGATTCAACGCGTGGCGCGTTCACGCCATATGTCGATCGCCGAGTGGGTCCGGCAAGCGCTGGACTTAGCCCGCCGCCGCGACCCTGTCGGCGGCGTCAGCAAGAAGCTCGAAGTAATCCGCACGGCAGCACAATATGACTACCCCGTGAGTGATATCGACGGCATGCTGGCCGAGATCGAAAGGGGATACGGAACGAGCGAGCATCCGTGATTCTAGTTGACTCAAATATTCCCATGTACCTGGTTGGCGCTCCTCATGCCCACAAGAGCGACGCGAGACGATTGCTCGAAACAGTAGTCGGCGAGCGCCGGCGCCTGGTTACGGACGCCGAGGTTCTCCAGGAGATCCTGCACTGTTACGTCGTTATCGACCGCCGCGACGCAATCCAACCCACGCTCTGCTTGGCATCGTGGACCAGGTGCTGCCTGTTGATCGGTCGATCGCAGAGCGCGCGAAACAAATTGTCTTGGGGTATCCGCGGCTGTCTGCGCGTGATGCCGTACATCTCGCCGTCATGCAACATCACAGAGTCGAACAAATCATGACCTTCGATTCAGGTTTGATGGCTTTCCTGGTATTACGCGTCTATCGTAGGGAATCGATTAAACCGCTTTCTCCTGTCAGAACAGTTTCCGTGAAGCGGACCTTCGTCGGCCCAAGGATGTATGTATGCCCCAACCATTCAGGAAGATGGTTGGTAGGGGCGGTGGGGATCGAACCCAATCACCCTTCGGTTTCTCAATTATTTGCGGCGAAGAACGCGGACTCGGGATGCGGCCACCTCACTCTTTGGCAATGACTTGACATTACAGAAATCCGATTATCGCCTTCTGCCGCCTCGCCGATTCAGCAAGCCCATATTCGGCAGGGAGATGTTTGTCTGGGACATGGGTATAAGCCCAAAAGCCCGAACTGATCGCTCATAGAGACGAAGACGGAACGGGCAGAGGCGCCCTCCTCTTCGTTCATTCGGATTACATGGCGCGCCTCGGTGCGAACCGTCCTAACAGATTACCTTTGCAGTTCAAGCGCTGCTTGTAGAATCGGTTTTGCCCATTCGGGCATCCGAAGAAGATCGTAGGAACTCACGATTCGGCGGTGAAGCAAGTGCAACAGAAGCTTCGGCTCCGGAGATTGTCCCTTCTCGGGATCGCCTTCCGCAGTGTTATCGAACAGTTTCAGTTCCGCCAGCTTCGGAAGAAGCCCAAGAAGATTCCATCGGCTA
>QHZC01000284.1:14805-26106 GCA_003224515.1 Acidobacteriota bacterium | reverse complement strand
CATTTCTATCAGAACCGCGCGCTGCTGATTCTCCTTCCGCTCCTCCGGCGACTGCTCCTTCTGCCGCGGAACCGCGATCCCGCATTTCTCCGCAACGATCCGAATCGCCTCGGGAAACGCGCATTTCTCCATCTCCATCACAAATTTGAAAACGTCTCCGCCCACGCCGCATCCAAAGCAGTGATAAATCTGCTTCGTCGGATGCACCGCAAACGACGGCGACTTTTCCGCGTGAAACGGGCACAGCCCGGTAAAATTCTGCCCGCTCTTTTTCAGGCGCACGTATTCCCCCACCACGCGAACGATGTCCGCCTGCTGCTTTACCCGATCCGCAAATGATCCGGCTTCCGCCATTCCGCCGTTCTATAACGATTACCGTTTGGAGTAGTCGTTCTTGTAAACCGTCCCATCTTTCATCACGAACTTCACGTGCTCGAGTATCGTAACGTCCTTGGTCGGATCGCCATCCACGGCGATCATGTCCGCCCACTTGCCGGGCTCTATCGCGCCGACAAGATACTTCGACCCAAGCAAGTCGGAAGCGTTGAGAGTTGCCGTCTGAATCGCCGCCAGCGGCGTCATTCCCAAAATCACATAAACGTGGAACTCCCCGGCGTTCAGCCCGTGCGGGTACACCGCTGCGTCCGTGCCGAATGCCACCTTGACACCGGCGGCAAACGCTTTCCCTACGTTCTTGCGCATCGCGGCGATTACATCGCGCATCTTTTGCTTCGAAAACTCCGGCACGTCGCTACGATCCATGTTCTTTTCCATATATTCGCCCAGGAAAAGCGTCGGTACGAGGTACGTTCCGTTTTTCTTCAGCGTGGCAATCGCGGCGTCGTCCATCAGGTGGCCATGCTCAATCGAATCGACGCCCGCCTCCGAAGCCCAGCGCACGCCTTCCGCGCCGTGTGCATGCGCGGCCACACGCCGGCCAAGCCGGTGTGCGTCTGCAACAATGGCCTTCATCTCCTCCAAGGTATATTGCGAGGCGTTCGGGTCATCGCCCTTCGACAGCACGCCGCCGGTGGCGCAAATCTTGATCACGTCCGCGCCGTACTTGATGACTTCGCGAACCTTGTGCTGCACTCCCTCGACGCCGTCCGCCACTCCATCTCCATGAAGGTGCAACGCGGGCGGCAGCAGGTTTTCGTCGCAATGGCCGCCGGTGATCCCGAGCGCCGGCCCCGACGCGACGATCCGCGGCCCGATGACGTCGCCATCATTGATCGCATCGCGCAGCGCGATGTCCGCATAATCTTTCGCGCCAAGGTTTCGCACCGTTGTAAAACCTGCTTCGAGGGTCCGCCGTGCGTTCCTCGCGCCATGCAGCGCTTCGCGTGCCGTCGAAATCGACAGCCCTTGGTACCCGAGCGAGTTCAGGTCGAATGTCAGGTGCGTATGCATGTCGATCAAGCCGGGCAACAACGTGGCGTTTTGCAAATCAATCGTCGCGTCTCCAGGACTCGCTGTTACTTCGCTGGTCGGCGCGATCTGCGCAATCTTGTCGCCTTCAATCACGATGGCCTGGTTGGCGCGCAATTCCCCAGTGCGCACGTTGAGCACGCGCCCCGCGCGAATCACCGTCCTCTTCGGCGCCTGCGCGCTTGCTGTGATCGTCATGCCAGCCAGGGTGGCCAAAACCGCCGCGCTGGCCACTCCCCATCGGCTGATTTCTCTCCCCGCTCTTGAGGGCGACAACGAATTCTTCAAAACTTTCACCCCGGCACCTCGTTGTGATTTGGGTATCGGAACGCGGCGAGTATAGCAAAGCAGTGCGGCTCGCATCTCTATTGAAGCTGAATTTGGATCCTCTTCCATTTTCTGATTTCCTTTTTCTATCTTTGCAACTCCACAATGGTGATTGCCTTTCCTCCGTGCTCTTCGGTCTCAAATGAATGTTTCTCAACCAAAGGGTGCGTAGCCAGAAACTCGCCAATCCCCTTGCGAAGTGCGCCCGTCCCGTGCCCGTGGATAACCCTGATTCGCGCCTTGCGCGCCAGCGCGGCGTCATCCAGGAATTTGTCGAGCCGATCTGTGGCTTCTTCCACGGTCATACCGATCACGTTGATTTCGTCGGAAGTGCCGGCTTCCCCGCGCTGAGAATTCACCTTCACGCTCTGCAGCTTGGCTGGCGGCGAACTTGAATTCGTCGCCGGTGCCGCTCCTTCCACACCGGTAATTTCGTCCAGCGCCACTTTCATGCGCAACGGCCCGGCTTCGATTTCCGCGGACGGTCCGTCAATCCGCCGCAACAACACCGGCTTGCTGAACCCGCGCACGCGGATCCTCGCTCCGGGCTGCAGCCGGTCAGGGCTGACCGCCTGCAGCGAAGCGGCATGGACGCCAAGATCGGATTGCGATTCCGAGATGGTCTCGACGACCGCGGCATTTAGCTCTTCGCGCGCCTGGCTGCGGACGTCCTGCAACTTCCGCCGCGCCGTTTTCTCCACCTGCGCGCGCAGCTCCCGCTCTTTTACCGCTTCGATGACGCGCGCAACATTCTCATCAAAACGCTTCTGCACCCCTGCGAACTGCAATTCCAGTTCTTTGATGCGCTTCTGCTGCCGTTCCACCCACTCCGTTCGTAGCCGCTTGCGTTCTTCTTCTAGCGCATGCCGCTCGTTGGTGATCTGTTTTTGCATGCGATCCAGCTCGTCGCGGCTGCGATGCAAATAGGCGATCAGGTCCGCGGCTTCACGCCATTCGGGAGTCAGCAGCGCCCTTGCGCGTTCGATGACTCCCGTGGCGATCCCAAGCCGTTTCGCGATCGCGATCCCGCTCGAGCCGCCCGGCACACCGACCATCAAGCGGTATGTGGGCCGCAGATTCACGTCGTCGAATTCCACTGCTGCGTTTACCACGCCCGGCGTGGTCGATGCGTAGGTCTTCAGCCGGTGGTGATGCGTCGTTGCCAGCACGATGCAGTTCTTTGCGCGAAACTCATCAAGCAGCGCTACCGCCAGGACAGCGCCTTCCTCCGGTGCAGTCCCCGTGCCCATTTCATCCACCAGCAAGAGAGAATTGGGCGTCGCGGCTTCCAGCATACTTTTCAAATTCAGCATGTGCGCCGAAAACGTGGATAAATCCGCCGCGATCGATTGCTCGTCGCCGATGTCGACCAGCAAACGGTCGAACAGCGGCAGAACCGCGCGCTGCGCGGCCACAGGAATTCCGGACTGCGCCGCCAACGCCGCCATTCCAGTTGACTTGAGCACCACCGTCTTGCCGCCGGTGTTTGGTCCGCTAATCACCAGGACGCGTTCTTCTCCCCCGAGGGTCAAATTCATCGGAACAATGGCGCGATTTTCCTTGCGAAGTTTGTCCTCCAGCACCGGATGCCGCACGCTTTCCAGGCGCAGCTCATTTGTTGCGGAGAATTCCGGCATCGCAGCGTCAAAATCCTGCGCAAATCGCGCCCGCGCAAACACGCTATCGAGTTCCGCTATCATCCCGGCTGCCGCCAGGAGCGGACCTCGGATCAATTGCAGCTTCTCCGTGAGCTCCCTCAGAATCCGCAGGATTTCCACGGCTTCGTCCTCGGCAAGCTGCACGAGCTGATTGTTGGCCTCGACGGTCTCGAACGGTTCCATGAAAACCGTTTGCCCCGTCGCGCTCGCGCCGTGTACCACCCCGGGAAGGCTTCGGCGATGCTCGACCCGCAAGGGAATCACGAAGCGATCGTTTCGCAGCGTGACGTAGTCTTCCCCCGCTTCGGCATTCCGGGCGCGCAAAATCTGTTTCAGGCTCTTCTGAATCGTATCGCGCGTCTCTGTGATGCTCGCTCGGATTCGCCGCAGCGTCGACGACGCATGGTCGCTGATCTCGCCGTTCGGCAGCACGCATCGGCGGACCGCCGCGTGCACATCTCGAAAATCGCCAAGCGAAGCTGCCCGTGCCGCCAATAAGGGAAACTTGACCGCTTGTTCGCGAAACTGCTGCCGCAGCCATCCCGCCGTTTCCAGCAACGACGCCGCATCCAGGAATTCGCCCGGCTCCAGCGCCGCCCCCCGCCCCTCGATCCGTGCGAGCCAGCTTTGCGGATCGGCCAGCGCGCCAAATCCAAGCTCGCGCCCCGCGCGCAGCCATTCACCTGCTTCGCGAATCAACGCGAACGCCGATTCCAGCGCCGCGCGGTCCATCCCCGGCTCGAGCCCGTTCACCGCTCGCCGCCCCGGCGCGCACGTCGTCCTCAACCGCAGCAGTTCCCGCAGCTTGTCGAACTCCAATACGTCTTCGGCCGTTCGTGACATCGTTATGTTTGCTTTAACCTGGTTGTCAGATGATTTGCAACGTCGCCTGGCGTCCTCGCCACATGCACCAGCCGACCATTTGCCTCGCCCCAGGGCGCCGGATGACCCAATTCTACTTCCCGCACGCGATCCAGAACCGGCCGCCAGAAATCTCCTAGCACCGCGAACGGTTTGTGCCTCATGACCATCTTGTTAAGCATTTCCCAGACGACCGCAAGCTCCACGAGCGTCCCCGTCCCGCCTTTGCACGCTACATAAGCGTCCGCGCACCGGATCAGTTCAAAGAGCCTTTCTTCCCAGGTCTTCATGCGCACTTCGCGGTCAATCCACGGATTGAGCTTCGCATTTGTGAAAAACTCCGCCGTCACCCCATAAGTTTTCCCGCCGGCCTCCTTCGCCCCGCGCGATACCGCCTCCATCACGCCGGCGTAACCGCCGGTGCAAACAGAGAATCCCTGCTTCGCCAAAGCTCGCCCCAGGATCCGCGCCTCTTCATAGTCAGGGTCCTCTTCGCGTGGCCGCGAACTGCCAAACACCGTGACGATGAATGCCTTCCCCACCTGCAATCCTCGATCTCACTGCGGGTGCTTGTGTTTCCCGCGCTTCGGCGGCGTCACGTTGAACTCCTCAAGCATCGCCACGCACAGTCCGGTCAAAGCATCCGCCGCTTCGTGACTCTTCCCGCCCTGATTGTTGCCGAGAAACGAAAAGATCACCCGCCGCCCGCCCGGCATCTCTGCAAATCCTGAAAGAGTCCTCACGTGTTCCACCGAGCCGGTCTTTGCGTGGATCCTTCCCGCCGCCAGTGTATTTTTCATGCGGTCTTCGAGCGTGCCGTCTATTCCCCCCACCGGCAGTGACGCATAGTAGGGTGTAAACCAGGATTGCTTCTGCGCAAAGCCCAACAGCGTCACGATGGCCCGCGGGGTCACCAAATCGTGCCGCGACAATCCCGAGGCGTCCGCTTGAATCACGTCGCCCGGCGCGATTCCCGCCCCCAGGTAGAAATCCGACGGAACCTTCATCAACTCGTCGAGCGTGGCCCACATTCCGTTCTGCCGGGCCACCGTCCGCAGCAGCATTTCTGTGTGCAGGTTCTGGCTGATCTTGTTGATCAGTTTCACCGTGTCACCTAGCTCCGCCGAAACGTGCTCCGCCAGCACAACTGGATCCCCGGCCACTTCTCCGTGGTCGTGGCATCCCCTCGCAAGTCCGCCCACCTTGATTCCTCGCTCCTCCAGCAGCCGCTTCAATAGCGTCGCGGCATGCTGCGCCGGCTCTTCGATTGCCAGAACCAGTTTCCGAGGCGCGCTCCTCGCCGGCAGACTCCCCTTCACGACGATCAGATTCGATCCCGGCTCCCGCGTAAGCATCAAATCCGATTTCACGTCCGCGGCTGAAGTGCTCACATCATTCTCGACCGTGAAATCCGGTGTCGCGGGAGTCACCGCTGCCTGTACGGGATGGCCCGCCTGTTCGCCGGGCGTGAGCGTCAGCGCCACGGTGTTGTCGTCCACGACGATCGCGGAAATGGCCGCGCCGTACTCCCACACCATGTCGGCGATCTCCCAGCCGTTCGGATAGCGCTCCCGCGGAAAATAGCTGTCATCGCCGATCACATCCCCGGAAATTTCCTTGACGCCCCTGGCTACCACCGCGTCCGCAAGCTCCACGAGGGCCTTCTCCGGCGGACCATCAAATTCCTCCTTCAGCTCATACGGAAATTTTCTATTCGATAGATTCGGATCGCCACGCCCCACGAGCGTGAGATCTCCACCCAGCACCCCCTGGCTCGAAATCGTGCCGCGCGTCTCCAGGGTCGTGTGGAAGCGGTACTCCGGCCCTAGTTTCGCTAGGGCCAGCGCGGTCGTAAACAGCTTCATGTTCGAAGCCGGCACGAAATATTTGTCCGCGTTTTGTTCGTACAGGGTCTCCCCGCTCTCGGCATCCACGATGAGCAGCCCCCACTCACCCTTGTTCGTGGGCGTTGTTCCCAGCAACGCTTCCACGCGCACGGCGAATTTCGCGGTTGCCTTCTTCGAAGCCACACTCCTCTTTTTTGCGCCACGGTAGGCTGGCTCTGTTTTTGCTTTGGATTGTGCGTCCAGGCGTTGGGCGCCAATTCCGAAGGCCCACACACCGGCCATGGTCACTGCCGCACACCGCTTGAGGATTTTCTCGATTCTCATTCTTCACTCGTGCGCAAGTCGTTCTCCGAAAAGTATAGTCGAAAGGCAACGCAATCTGTCTCCGGCGCGTCTCATTTATGGAACAAACCCTGCTTCAAGCCTCATTCCGAGGCGCCGTTTCCAAGGCCCAAGGTTGCGCGCAGCCTGCGGGCACTCTATGATGGCTGTGGCCCAAAAAAACTACCGCGAGGTGAACAGTGCTTAAGCGAATGATCTCTTCCCAGATGGCGTTGGCGCTCTTTGCGCTGCCGCTGTTGGCTGCGGGAGATAAGAAGGAAACCGAACGCCTGGAGAATTGCGGAATCGTGATCAAAGAAGTCATGGACATCCCCGACGATATCCCTCAAGACCTGATCGATAAGGCCGAATGCATCGTGGTGTTTCCGTCCGTGCTCAAGGCCGCGTTTGTTATCGGCGGCAGCTACGGCCGCGGGGCCATGACATGCCGGACCGGTGAGCATTTCACCGGCCCGTGGAGCGCGCCCACGATGATGGCACTGGAAGGCGGCAGCTTTGGCTTGCAACTCGGCGGTCAGGCCACGGATTTTGTCTTGCTGGTCATGAATCCGCGCGGCGCTCGCGCCATTTTGAGCAGCAAGGTAAAGCTTGGCGCTGATGCCTCCGTAGCCGCTGGTCCCAAGGGGCGCACGGCGAATGCGTCCACCGATGTCACGATGCGCGCCGAAGTTTTGAGCTACTCCCGCGCCCGCGGCCTCTTTGCCGGCCTCTCCCTGGAAGGTTCGACGGTCCGCCCTGACAACGATGCCAACGAGCGAATCTATGGCAAAAAAGTCGAGGCAGAATCCATTGTATTTAAGGGTGCTGTCGCCGTTCCTCCTGCGGCTCAAAAAATGATTGCCTATCTAAACCAGAAGTCTCCGAAGAACACCTCGGACCCCGAATCTCTCAAGTAGTAGCTCCGAGAAGGCACCGGGCTCAAACCGGGGTGTTCTGGTTCTATTTCTCGCCCATAACGGTCTTGCGACTAATCCAATCGAGCTTGCGAATGTTTGTCATTGACACCTGGCCCAATATGACTTATGGTCATTTATGAGGATTGGTCACTATGGCACAGCTATCCAGGACTCGACCCCGCCGCGATCGCTCAGGCGCAACCTCCACCTCCGACCGTCGCCAGCGCCGGAGCGCGGATATCCGTGAACGTCTTTTCCGCGCCGCACTTCAGCTTTTCGCCCAGAAAGGATTTGCTGAAACGACTGTCGCGGATGTAACCGAGGCCGCTGACGTCGGCAAAGGCACCTTTTTCAATTACTTCCCGAGCAAGGACCACATCCTGTTGGCGTTCGGAGAAATACAGCTCGGCAAGTTGGAAGCAGCCATTGAAATGGCCCGTCAGACAGGCGAGCCCATGCCCGACTTCCTCCGCTCGCTCGGCCTCCGCATGACCCAGGAACCCACTCGCAACCCGGCCATCGTCCGCGCACTTCTTCAGGCCTATCTTTCAACGACACCGGTTCGTGAAGCCATGATGGACCTGCAAAAACGCGTACATTCCCTCCATAGCCAGATGATTCAGCTCGGTCAGGATCGCGGCGAAATCCGCAACGACCTTCCGGCCGCGGAGATCGCCCACGTTTTTCGCCAGACCATTTTCGGCACGCTTCTGATCTGGTCGCTTTACGGCGACGCGACATTGCACTCCCGGATCGAGACCGCATTCAACCTGCTATGGTCCGGCTTGACGCCTCGCCGGAACTCGCCGCCGTTGCCAGTCCCTTTCTTCAGGTCAGGAGACTAGTTTCATGAACCGCAAGCGCATCCTGATTCTTATTGTTGCTGCCGCGGTACTGGCCGCCACTGGACTCTATGCGGGCTGGTTCCACCGCGACACCACCCTCGAAGGCTCCGGCACCGTCGAAGCCCACAACATACGTGTGGGTTCCAAGATCGGAGGCCGAATCGACAAGGTCCTGGTCCGCGAAGGCGATTTCGTCCAGCCGGGTCAGGTCTTGATCACCTTTGACGACAAGGAATTGCAAGCTTCCCTCGAGCAGTCCCGTGCGAACGCCGAAAAGGCCCGGCGCGGTTACCGTCCCGAAGAAATCGCGGAAGCCCGCGCCGTGGCGGCCCAGGCCAAAGCCGAATACGAGATGAAGAAGAACGGCTATCGCCAGGAAGATATCGCCACCGCCGAAGCCGATCTCGATCGCGCCACAGCCGACGAAATCCGCACTCACCTGGATTTCGACCGTTATGAGGCACTCGCCAAAAAAGATCTCGTCTCAAAACAACAGCGAGATACGGCCGAAGCCAACTGGCGAGTCGCTGTTGCCCAGCAGCAGAGTGCCCGGCACAAGCTCGATGAACTCCAGCGCGGTTACCGTCCCGAGGAAATCGCCTCCGCCGAAGCGCACTACCATCAGGCACAGGCAAACCTGGAAAAACTCGAGCGCGGCAACCGCCCGGAAGACGTCGACCTTGCCAAAGCGGCCCACGCCTACGACCAAGCCCGCTTCCGTGAACGCCAGGTCACGGCTCCCGCCGCCGCGATCGTCGAGGTTCTCGACGTCCGCCCGGGCGATCTCATCGCACCAAATACCCCCGTCGCTACGCTCTTAGAGAAAGATCAAATCTACGTTCGCATCTATATTCCCGAAACCGAATATGGCCGCCTCAAGCTCGGGCAGAAGGCCGAAGTCAGAGTCGACTCTTTTCCAAGGACTGTTTTCGAAGGGGTCCTCGAACAGATCAATCAGCAGGCTGAATTCCTGCCTCGCAACGTGCAGACCCGCGAGGAACGCGTGCACCAGGTTTTCGGCGTAAAGATTCGCATCCATGATCCCGCCGGCCACGTGCTTGCCGGCATGGCTGCCGACGTGAAACTCAAAGCGGGAAATTGAGCCGATGGCGAAGCTCACAAAAAATACCGGCGAAGCCGCAATCTCCGCCGAACATCTGGTCAGGCGTTTCGGCAATTTCACCGCCGTCAACGACATCAGCTTCCGCGTGGAAAAGGGAGAAATCTTCGGTTTCCTCGGCCCTAACGGCAGCGGAAAAACTACCGTCATCAAAATGCTGACCGGCCTTTTGCCACTCAGCGGCGGTTCCGCCCTTGTCGAAGGCCTCGACGTCGGCACAGATTCTGAATCCGTGCGCGAGCGCATCGGCTACATGTCGCAAAACTTCAGCCTTTACTACGATCTGACCGTCGCGGAAAACTTGCAGTTCTACGGCCGCATCTACAGCCTGGAGCCCGCGCGTCTGAAGCGACGCATCGACGAAATTGTCCAGCTCAACGGCCTCGCGCCCTATCTGAATCGCCTGGCCGCGCAACTTTCCGGCGGCTGGAGGCAGCGTCTGGCCCTCGGCTGTGCCATGTTGCATGAACCGAAACTTCTTTTCCTCGACGAACCCACCGCCGGCATCGACCCGGTCGCGCGCCGCCAGCTCTGGGATTTCCTCTTCGAGCTTTCCGGTCATGGCATCACCTTCTTCGTCACCACCCACTATATGGACGAAGCCGAGCGCTGCAGCCATGTCGCCTACATTTATTACGGCAAGCTCATCGCCGACGGCACGCCAAATTCGCTCCGCGAGCTCCCAGACGTTCAGCCTCCAGGCACCCTGCGCGTTGAAATCACCACCCCGGAAGTCACGCGCGCGCTCCGTTTCGCCCGCCAAATTCCCGGCGTCCGCAGCGCAACCATTTTCGGACAATCCATTCATGCGCTCATCGATGACCATTGCAATCTCGACGATCTGCGCAACCAGCTCCTGAAGAACGGCATTGCCGTCGCCGAGATTCGTCCTCTCGCTCCCAGCCTCGAAGACGTCTTCGTCGAACTTACCTACAAGCACCAAGCCCTACTGGAGGCCGCCCATGCCTAACATCTTTCGCGGTTTCGGTGCTGTCCTCTACAAGGAAGCGCTTCATATCCGTCGCGACGCGGGCACTCTCTTCTTCTCCCTCACCATGCCGCTGCTCCAGATGGTTCTCCTCGGCTTCGGGGTTGACACCAACATTCGCCAGATCAACACCGTCGTTTATAACGCCGACGGCCGCCGCGAAAGCCGCGAGCTTATTGACCGGCTGAAAAACTCCGACACGTTTCACATCCTCCGCTACGTCGAAAACGATCACGATCTGAACGATCTCATCGTCGCCGGCAAGGCCCGCGTTGGCATCAAGATTCCCGTTGATTATTCCGACCGTCTTCTTCACCAGATGAGCGCCCAGGTCCTCGTCCTCATCGACGGCTCGGACTCTTCCGTCGCCGGCCAAGCCATCAACGTCACCACCGCCATTGGCCTTGATGAATCTCTTCGACGCGTTCTGAAGGATGGTTCCAGCTTCGCCGTGGACATGCGCCCTAAGCTGCTCTTCAATCCAGACTCGCGTTCGCCCAATTTCTTCCTCCCCGGCCTCACCGCCATCATGCTCCTCAACGTCACCACCTTCCTTACGGCCTTCTCCATCGTCCGCGAAAAGGAACGCGGCACGCTCGAGCAGCTCTTCGTCACTCCGGTCCGTCCCTTTGGCCTTCTCCTCGGAAAATTGCTTCCCTACCTCGGCATCGGCTTCTTCGAGCTCTGTCTCATTCTTTTCTTCATGCGCTTCGTCTTCCGCGTCCCCATTCACGGCAGCATCCTGTTGCTCGCGATTCTTTCGCTGCCCTATCTCTTCGCCGCGCTCTCGCTGGGCATTCTCATCTCCAGCAAAGCAAATTCCCAGGCGGAAGCCATGCAACTCGCGTTTCTGCCCATTCTTCCCAGCGTTTTCTTCTCCGGCTACATCTTCCCCCGCGAGACCATGCCCGCGATCTTCTACCCCATCAGCTACCTCATCCCCGCCACCTATTTCATCAACATCACCCGCGGCATCATTCTCCGTGGAG
>QHZC01000284.1:0-14707 GCA_003224515.1 Acidobacteriota bacterium | reverse complement strand
CATCATGGCTTAAGTGTCTGGGTCCTCTTTCCGGAGATCTTCATCTTCATGTGTCACAAGATTCATCGCTCCGTGCTCGTCTCCGGCGCTCTTGAAAACCTCTGAATCACTTTCACTCCTTTTTACAAATCCCGCGGGCATTAGAGGAACGGCGCGGGTCCTCTTCCTGGAACCATTGCCCTCTGACCGGGAAAATCGAAGAACCAGCGCTCCCGCGCTAGAAAGGTCTCGGGTTTTCTCAGGAGCCCGGTTTGCGTTGATTACCTGATTGCGGAGAACCCTTTTCCTTCTATATCGTCCGCGTGTCTGGAGGAACCGGGTGTCCAAGAGAGCAGCGTGCTCTGGCCCATGTGTTTCTTGTAGAGCTCGGTCCAGATCTTCATAGGTGTCCGCCGGCCGAGATTGACCTGAGGATTGAGGCCTCTCTCCTGCGAGATCTGATGCTGAGGCCTGTTGGTGCTTGACTCGTCTGCCCGCTGCTGCAGGTGTCTGAACGTAGGGCCTGTGTTCGTTTTCCTGCGAAAACCAATTTTCACCCAAACGTAAGGAGCCACACATATGAGAAAATCAATACTCGCTTTCCTCTTTGCAAGTGTCCTGCTGCTCGCCCTCGTTCCGTTGATGGAAGTCGGTCCCGCCGGGCAATTTCATGTCATGGCGCAGAGTACTTTTCCCAATCCGACCAACCAGCACGCCTGTCCTAGTCAAACCGGCGCGGGCGGGGGCCGAGAAGCAATACCTGCGTTTGTGGGGCCGGGCAGCGACGGCTTCAGTCCCAACCAAAGCCTGTGCTTGCCTCAATTAGCTCCTGTTCCCACCGGCTTGAGCCCCCTAGCGTTTATCGTGCAAGGTCTTGAGCCTGGCGATCGTGTGGATTCACAGGGTACTATTTACGTCGAATCCATTCGCGGCGTGCCCGGCGGTGTGGACTTATGGCGCTGGTCTCAACCCATTGATGGCGCGCCCAACGCTAACGGAACTTTGCCCTTCAAATATGAAGGCCAGCCCGACAATTGCGGCATTTTCGGACTGAACGGAGGTGGCTGCGTCAACAACGTAGGCAGTCCCTCCAATCTTGGCGTAGCTCCCGGAGGCGGCGATGCCGATATCGCCCTGCACGCACCCGACCCCAACTACTCCGCCATTCTAAACCTGGCTTTCACCAGCTTGACGCTCGCCCCGGGGGTGACGGCCACGCATTCCACAAATCGCGGCGATACCTTCTTCACGCCCCCCAACGCCGTCGCTGCACTGGTTCCTGGAGACGACCGCATGTGGAATGACGCCTCCAATGATGCTTCCACCGTTTACATCAGCTATCACGACGTGGCCACTTTCAATATCGAAGTGCAGCGATCCAACAATGGCGGCCTCACCTACGTCGCCGGTGCGGGTGAAGCCATCGAGGCCACGACCCTCCCCGCCGCAGGCAGCCTCGTACCCACTGACAGCGGAAACGTCGCCGCCCAGATCAAAGTCGACAACAACACTAGCTCCTGCCCGAGCAAAGGAAATCTCTACGTTGCCTTTGTGGCACCCGACAGTGCAACCGAAAACTCCAACACCGGTCCGCTTCGCAGCGTATATGTTGGAGTTTCCACTGATGCTGGTCTGGATGCGCCGACGCTCACCTTTACGGATCACAAGGTCTTCACCAGCCCGGCAGGCTCGCCGGGGGCCATTCACGGCACTGCAAACATCTTCCCTGCGCTTGCGGTTGACAACTTCGGTTATGTCTATACGATCTGGTCAGACAACCAAAATATCTTTCTCTCTTCGTCCTCAGATCTCGGAAACACGTGGACATCTCCCGTGCGCGTCAACCAGGATGGAACGGTTGGCAAGTCAAACGTATTCCCCTGGGTCGCCGCGGACGCCAACGGCCACGTCGTCGTGACCTGGCTGGGATCCAACCTCACCGGCAACTCCAATGATGTTGCTGCCATGCAGCCAACCTGCACTGATGGCACCACCAGATGCTGGGCGCAGTGGAGCGTCTATATGGCCGAATCCGTCAATGGCCACGGCGCAATTCCCTCCTTTACGCAGCACATTGCCAGCGATCATTTCATTCATGCTGGAACCATTTGCACCAACGGCACCGGCTGCTCCAACGGCGATAGCCGCGCCCTTGCAGACTTTTTTCAGGTGGCTCTCGACCCGCAGCACCGCGCCAACATTGCGTTCTCCGATGACCACGTTGCCAGCCCGCTCTGCTCGCAGCAAAGTCCCGGCCACTGCGCGAACAACGATCCTCAAGCGTTTCGCGTGGCCGTGCCCTATTTCACTTATCAGCTGAAGGCCAACAAGCACATCGTCACCACCGGCATTTGCGCCCGCTAACTGGGCAAGATCGAAAAACTCAATCACGCGTATCTTCCATGATCGCGTCGGTCCCCTGAACTTGTTCGAAGGGCTCAGGGGGCCGCCACGCACTCTCCATGGAGGCGAGAGCCTCAAGCAGCTCCGTTGCGATGCGCTCGCGGCCCGTGCCTGGGCGCCATTCTAATCCATACCCCGTTCCAATATCCGGGCGTCATAGCTCATCAGTTCTGGCCTGGCCCCATTTTTTGCTTTTGGACGGGCTCGGCGTATTCTGTTTGGTCACGAAAAGGCCGAAGGGAATGCCGGTGTCCTGTCCAATCTGCGGAAAGCGTAAAGCCGCCCGCTTCTGCCCCGCCAAGGGTGAAAAAATCTGCGCCGTCTGCTGCGGCACCGAGCGTGAAGTTACCATCGATTGCCCCCCCGATTGCACCTACCTCGTCGCCGCCCACCGCTACGAAGACAAGCATCAACGGTCACTCCCGGCCGATACTCCATTGCTCGAAGAAAAGATTCCGCAGGACGTCGTCCACACCCACCAGCAGCTCATGGCCGCGCTCGCCTTCTCCATCGCCAGGTTCTGCACTGTCCAGCCAAACGCCGTGGACGCCGATGTCCTCGCCTGCCTCGAAGCCCTCACTCGGACCTACAAAGTTCTCAGCTCCGGCATCATCTACGAGAAGCCGCCGGATGCGCCCTTGCCGCGCGAACTCTACGCTGCATTGATCGCTTTTATTTCCGAAATCAAGAAGCCGCAATACGAACGCGCCAGCGCGGCCGGCCTCAAGGACTCGGAACTCTTCTTTCTATTAGTTTTTCTCTACCGGATGGGTTTGTTGCGCACCAACGGACGTCCGCGCTCGCGCCGCTTCATCGAATTCCTGCGCGGCCAGTTCCCGCAAGCGCCCGAACTCAAGCGCGCAGAGTCCCGTATCATTGTCCCTTAGCCTTTTTTGGGAGTGCGTGAGTCCGGCTCCTGTTTTTTCAGTCGCCATCGCCTGTCATTCTGAGAGCATCCGATGATGCTCGAAGAATCTCAGCGTTAGCTTCAACTGCCATGCCTCTCTGAGAGCCCCTTCGCTCCGCTCAGGATGACCAATCCACGCATCACCCCGCGGCGCAAGAATGTGCTCGCTCCCCCACTCCGGTTACTGCGCTGGCATTCCACGTCAATGAAAGTTGCGTGCAGGTCGTGGTTCGCGTCGTTTCCACCCACGGCCGCGACCGAAATCCGTATTGCTCCCGGATCCGCGCCACGCGATCCGAAGCCTTGCGTCGGTACTCTTCCGGTGCGTAGCCGTTCTTCGCGTACCACTGTTCATACTGCTTCGCCAGCCGCGGAAACTTCTCCCGCACAAACGGCAGGAACTGCTTCGCCGATGAAGGCATCAGGAACAGCACGCCGGAGAAAAACCACTGCGCTCCGGCATCACGCCCAGCAGCCGCAACTGCTTCCAGTTCCCCATCGCGGTCCGTGATCCCCGGTATGAGCGGCGACGCGGAAAGTCCAACCGCCAGCCCCGCCTCGCGCAACTGCTTCACCGCCCCCAGCCTCAAATCCGGCCTCGGTGCGCGCGGCTCGAGCAGTCGGGTCAACCCGGGGCGCAACGTCGTAATCGTAATATCGATCCCCAGGTTTGACCGCTCCGAAATCCGCTGCAGTACGTCAATATCCCGCACGATCTGGTTTGATTTGGTGATGATCGAAACGCTCAACCCTTCCTTCTTCGCCAACTCCTCCAAACACGAGCGCGTCACTCCGTACTCCTGCTCCGCCGGCTGATACGGATCAGTGGCTGTCCCAATCGCAATGTGGTCCGGCCGCGCCCCGCTCGATGCCTCCGACGAGTACGAATATTTGTGTGCTACATCCCACGCCAGTAGCGGCGCCGCATCCTTCTTCACGTAAATCTTTTTCTCGAATTCCGACCCGTCCAGTTCCATGTATTCATGCGTATACCGAGCGTAGCAATACTTGCAGGCAAATTCGCATCCTCGATAAGGATTGATCGTCCATTCGAACGGCACGCGGTTCGAGTCGCACCGATTCAAGATCGACTTCACCGGCAGCACAAAATATTCAGGCCGCTGGTTGGATTTCCGCCGCGTCTCCGCCGGCGGAGACGATGCTGCGAGGCGGGCAATGCCTACCAGCCGCGCTTGAGCGGACGCCGGGGGGCAATCCGCCGTCGCTTGGTCTGAAACGCTGCCGCGTTGGTCGGCAACCGGGACAGAACTGCTGACCTCTTTTGATGGGCCTAGGACATCAGGGCACTCGGGAAAGAGTCCAACTGTGGTTGTTGAAGCGTGGCGGCGTCGAATCCGAAAAGTCGGCGCCAGTTGGGAGTGAACTGGAGACATAGCCCACCTCGAAGCACGCCGCAGTATTTCGCTTTTTGTTCGCTTAGTCAAGCATTATTTTCGCTTTTTATTCGCAAGCCCTTCGAAACTCGTCTCTCAGGCTTTCGATCGTACCTCCCAGGATACGACGGCTCTTCGCGAAACCCTGCGGACAATTGCCTCCCGCGCTCTCACGGGGTATTCTCATGCTGCTCGTGGCAGCTGTTATTCTTGCTAGTCTGCCTACGCTCACCTCCGGCCAGACACCTGCGCCAGCGAAGAAGCCGCCTGCGGGTCCCCCCTCCCCTCAATCTACCCACAATCCGATTCTCCTCCTTGCCGTTGGCAACAATCCCATCTGGAGCCTGCGCATCGGCCAGAAAGGCCCGGAACGCCTGGATCGTATCGGATATCCGCCCATTCCGCTCGAGCCTTCCGATGTCACCCACGAAACTGCAGCTGATTCTTGGACCTATCACGCCAAAGACTCCGCCACCGGAGCGGTCATCGCCGTCCACCTCACGAGAGAGGCGTGCAACGATGCCACAAACGATACGCTGACTCCCGCGCCGCCACCTTCTGGAAAGTACTCCTTCCGCGTCTCCGTAGATCACGCGCAGGTCGGCTCCCTAAAGGGTTGCGCTCGCATCGCCGCCGATCTCTTCCCCAAGATCAACAACCAACCCGACGATGAGGAAGACGCCGACAAAAAGAAGCCACCCGCTCCAACCGTCAGCAACTTCAAGCCTCCCTTTGCCGTCGCCTACCTGAATTCAGCAGGCAACGTTGTTCTCAGCCGCGGCGCGACGAAGAAGATCGTAACGCAAGCCGGCACCGACCTGGCCCTCTCCCATGACGGCAAGAAGCTTCTATACACGCGCGCCGACTCAAGGAGTAGTCCCGACCGCACCATCGTTCTCTACGATTTTGACTCCGGCAAATCGCTGGATTTGGTGCACGGTCTGGTACGGCAGGCCTTCTGGTCACCCGGTGACGACCGCATCGCTTTTCTCAAAGCCCTGGACAACTCCTGGCAGGTCTGGTCATTCCCCGCGGGCAACCCGGAATCGGCCGCCTCTTTTTCTCCACAGCCTGTAAATGCTCTCGACGGCTGGATCGACAATCACACCATCCTGGCGACAGATATGCTGAATGCCTATTGGTTCAGTGAAGAGACCCTGCCGCAGGCCGTGGCCCTCAAAGACATCTACGGTCCGTCATTTCAGATCACGAGTTCTGACACGATTCGCGTGAACCCCATCAATTCAGACTTGCTGCTCATCTCGGCGGATTATTTGTCTGCGCCCGCCGGTGCTCCAGTTGATTCCGCGGGCTTGGCTGCGAGTTTCTTCCTTTACGAACTGCGTTCGAAGCGCCGCGTCATTCTCTGTCCGCCAGACCAGTCGGGCCGCACTGCGGAATGGTCGCGCGATGGCCTTCAGGTCTTTTTTACAGGGACTGATTCTTCACATCGTCCAATCATCTATCGAATTTTCTGGGATTCCATGGGTCTGCAGCGTTCTCTCAACGGCAGCAACTATGTAGTTGGACAGTGATCTATTCCTCCAAGGTACCACTTTGACCGATACCTAACTGCCACCAGATTCCCCACCTCTCGCCGCCTCCTTGAGGGTATACTACGTATTGTGAGTACTAGATCCACGCCAACTCAGCAGATCGGCATTCTTGTCCTCGAAGGCGATGCCCCGGGCGGAAGTGCCGTCAAACAAATCCTTGACTCAGAGGGGAGGCGTGTCCGCATCGTCTCTGACACCCAGATGCTGCTCGCGGAGCTGAAAACCGGGGAATGGTCTCTCGTGATCGCCGATGTGGCTCTGACTGGCGTCGATGGCGCTGCCTTCCTGACCCTGCGAGAACTCGCCAGCGTTTCTCCCGATGATGGCGGCCGCGTACGCGTACTGTATCTCATCCCAGAACTAGCCGTCGGCCAATACATGGGCCACCTGGAAGCCGCGCGCCTCCCCTACGTGCTTCGTCCCTACCATCTTCACGACTTTCTCGAAAAAGTCAGCGATCTGCTCGTCGAAGTAAAGGCCATCGAGGGTCCTATCCGTCAGGTCCGCCACGAGTTCGGCGCCCTGCGAAAGAAGAAGAAACAGGCCGGCCGTTCGAACTCGATGTTCGCCTCCCGCGACTCTTTCACCTACACCGACGAGGAGCTTGCCGAATACGAGAAACAGGAAAGCGAAGCCTCCAAGTCCAAGCGCAACAAGCCCCGGGTCAATCTCGGCGATCCGAATCGCTGAAATGGGGCAGTGAAGATCTCTAGTTCCTCGTCCATAGTAGGCGGTCTGGTGTGCCAGTGTGTCCCTCTGCGCCCACCTAGTCCAACCGCGGTCTCCTCCTGACTAAGAAATACAAACTAAAAACTAATAGCTACCTCCCCCTGCAAGGATTCTCCGCCTCCTCGTTCTAATCTTGAGTCGTGTCCCTGCTGGTTCGCTCTGACCAGGCCGGGGCTTCACACACAGGAGGCTTTCAATGGAACGTTCGATTTTCGCCGCCCTGATCGGCGGACTTCTCGGTATCACCACTCTTGCCGGGCTGGCTTTCGTCGGCTCAGCGCCGGGGTCCCCTGCCGCTCCGCCGTCTCGACCCGAGGGTGACTGGCGGCTCCTCGATCCCGTCACCTATGAGAACATCTCCGTCTTCCCGGTCGTCAGCTCCTACAGCCAGGACACCAGCCCCTTCCTCACTCTTGAGGAAGGTCTCGCCAACGGCGACGTGGCTGTCCGTGAGCAAGGTTCCGAGAACATGGTTCGCGGTCGCGACGGCCGCCCCGTATATATTCCGCAATCCGGCACCGGCGCTTCCGTCAACCAGCTTGTCCTGATCAATCGCAGCAAACGCCCGCTGCTGCTCCTCGCCGGCGAACTGGTCAGCGGCGGCAAGCAGGATCGCGTCATCGGCAAGGACCGCATCGTTCCCGTCGGCGCGCCTCCCTTCCCTCTCGATGTCTTCTGCGTCGAGCACGGCCGTTGGACAGGCAGTTCGCAATTTGCAGCCGCAAAAACCATCGTCCATCCCAGCGTCCGCGAAAGAGCAGCCGTAGATCAGAAACAAACCGAGGTCTGGGACGCCGTCCGCAGCGGCACCACCCGTAAATCTGCCCCTGCCGCTCCCGCTCCGCGCATGACAATGGGTGACATTCAAGGTGCCATCGCTTCCAACGGACGCACCGAAGCGTACGAACAAATTTACCAGTCGCGCGCCGTCGGCGTGTCCATCGATGATTTCGTTGACGAGGTGCAGCACCGATTCGCGAACGCCACTTCAGGTTTAAAAGGTGAACGTGTCGTCGGCGTGGTGGTAGCTTACGGTGGCGAAGTGGCGTGGAGCGACATCTTCGCATCCGGCGATCTCTTCGATCGCTACTGGCGCAAACTTCTGCGCAGCTACGCTGTTGAAGCCCTCACCCGCCCCTCGTACCACCAAGTCGCGTCGCGTGACAACGCCACCGAGTTTTTGCGCCGATTGAACGGCCGCGAAACTCAAGAAACCGAGCCCGGAGTATACCGCTGGCGCGAAATCAAGGAAGGCCCGCTGGCACAAATCGAGCTCGACGCCCTCCAACCCAAACCGATGACCCTTCACCGTCTGCTCTTGCATCGCACCAGTTGACGCGTTATTTGGCGATCAAAACGTCGCACCGTACTGCGGTCCGGCGTTTCCTCGAGCAGTTGTTTCACAGTCTTTTGCAAACTCGGGTGCATTGCCTCCGGCGCAATCTCTGCCAGCGGCACCAGCACGAACCGCCGCAGATGCATTCTCGCGTGCGGTACCTGCAATTCCGGCGTGTCAATCGTCTCCAAGCCATAAAGCAGGATGTCCATATCAATCAGCCGCGGCCCTTTCACTACTAGCTTCTTGTTTCCCATTCGCGTCTCGATCTCCCGCAGCTCCCTTAACAGCGCCGCCGCCGGAACGCCCGTCTCTCCTCGGACCGCACAATTCAAAAACCACGCCTGCTCCCGGAAGTCCACCGGCTCCGTCTCATAAAACGACGACACCCGCGTCACGCGCACACCTGCATCTCCCAACGCCCCAATGGCCGCGCGCAAATTTTCTTTCCTGTCTCCGACATTTGATCCCAGCGAAAGATGGACCGTCATTTCTCTTTCCGCATTCCTATTTCCGGCTTGCCTCTGCATCTCAATCATTGTTGGCAAGCACACCCTATGGTACAGTCCCGCCAATCATTTCGGGTCGGCCGGAGGCTTCTCTCATGCCTACTTGGATAGAGCGCATGTTCCGGCGCGAATGCATTCGCCGCCTCTCCGCCTGGGCTGCTGTAGTTCTCCTCACCGCGCTGACGCTCACAGCAAACCTGCGCTATGCCAGGAACTTCCTCTACGGTCCGTTCCCCGTTACAGGGCATGAGCTGAACAAAATCACAGATCCCCACTCCACTGAACGGTACTTCGTCCAAGTAAAGGGATCAAAGGTCGTCGATACTGGGCTTCAGGAAATCGAAGTCCAAACCAGGAACGGTGTCGAAGAAAACCGCAAAGTTTCTTCCGGCTACTACGCTCTCCTTGTCGGCGACCGCTATCTCATCGTGAAGAGCTCCAAGCCCATCTCCGAAACGGCTTCGGGTGAACTCGTGCTCCTTTCCGGCGACATCTTTGACCGCATGAGATCTTCGGTGGGGTCGCAGCGCTTGCACCAGGACTTCTATCTTCTGATGCTGCAGGCCAACGGTTTTCGCGAGAATGGATTTGCGGCCATCGGCCTTGCCGTTGTCATTCTCATGGGCGTGTTGTTTTTTGCTCGCCCGGTGTGGCTCCGTCTGAAGGACCTTTCCCGTCATCCCGCGTTCCAGCGCATAAAATCGTGGGGCGAGATTCAATCTACCTCCATGGAATCCGAGAATGAATTCAAGACCAGCGTCCGGTACAAAGCATCAGGATTCCGCGTTGCGGACAGGTATGCCTTCATAAACCATTTTTTCACGTTCAATCTGTTCCGCTTCCACGATCTGGCGTGGGCCTACAAGCTCGTCACGCAGCGCCGCGTAAACTTCATTCCCGTGGGGAAGACGTACACCGCCGTTCTGGTGTTCAAAGTAGACGACATGCTGCAATATGCCGCCACCCGTGCTCCCTGGGCTATCTTCGGCTATTCCGATCAATTAAAAGCGCATCTCAAAAAGAACCCGGCTGAGTTTTATGCGCAAAGCGAAGCTCGACGCGACAAGTTAAGCGCGAAGTAAAAACTCTCGGTTCTTGCGAATTGCCCTGGTACGACTACTTCACCGTGTCCGCACCCGCCTTGGCGCACTGCGCATCCTGCGCGCTGGTCGCGCCTGAGACCCCGATCGCTCCTACAATCTTTCCGTCGATAACCAGCGGAATTCCGCCTTCCACAGGCACTGCACCCTGTACGCGCAAGATCCGCAGCCCTTCTCCGCCTGCCGCCAGCGCGTCCTGCAACGCTCTGGTTGGCCGCTTAAACAGCGCCGCCGAGCGGGCCTTATCGATTGCCACTTTGGCGCTGCCAATTTGCGTGTTATCCATTTTTTCGTAAAACACAAGGTTTCCCCCGGGGTCAACGATCGCCACCGCTACCGTCCAGTTATTCTTCGCCGCCTCCGCCAAAGCCGGCGCGGCTGACTTCCTGGCATTCTCCAGGCTGATCGGCAATCCATAAGCATTCGGCATTTGCGCCACCGCGCTCGCCAGCGCGCCAAGCGCAAACATCACCGCAACGACAGATCTCACGATAGCTTTCTGTGACATGCTCTCTCCTCCTCTGATTCGACCTATGACGGTGTTCGCGTCGCAACGCACCTTAGCCCACCCCGAAACTCCCACGCAATCTTTTTCGCGCGGGCTGGGCGCTTCCTTCAATCGCCGCCGGTCCACGGGTCAGGACCGTTGAGGAGCTTACAATCCGTCGTTTAGAATGCCCCCATGCGCAAGGTTGTCCTTGGCCTCGGCATCAGTCTTGACGGCTACATCGCCCGCCCCGATGGAGCGGTCGATTTCCTGTTCATGCCCAAGGACTATTCGATGGGCTCATTCTTCGCCGCTATTGATACCGCGGTCATGGGGCGCAAGACCTACGACGTGGCCCTCAAGATGGGCGGAGGCTCTTACCACGGATCAGGAATGAAGAGCTACGTCTTCTCCCATTCGCGGCCGCCCGGCGAGCGAGGAGGCGTCACCTTTGTCAGCGAATCCCCAAAAAGTTTCGTCGTGAGGCTCCGCAAAAGCTCCGGAAAAAACATTTGGCTGATGGGGGGCGGTGAGCTCGCGCGCGACTTCCTCAAAGAAGATCTGGTCGACGAGCTGTACATCGGTATGGTTCCCGTCCTGATCGGTGAAGGCATTCCGCTCTTCCCCAGAGGCTTCCCGCAACGCGAGTTCTCCCTGCTCGAAAACAAAACCTTCTCGAAAGGCCTGATCGCCCTCAAGTACGCCCGCGTCCGGAAAAAACACAAGAGTAAGTGAGCGCTTTGTTGGCTTCCTGACCAGGCAAGAAGTATAGCCTCCTTAGAATGCACGGGTCATTCATCGACGCTAACCCCTTTGGAATCGGCAGTTACAAAAAGAGTGGGGGGGCGTAGCGCTGGTCCTTCTGACCCACACTAGAACAGCCGCGGTTGGCGTTTCGGGAGCTCGCGGCCGAAGTATTCGAACGCGCGGGGCGTGGCGACGCGGCCGCGGGGAGTGCGGTCGATCATGCCGATTTGCATGAGGTAGGGCTCATACATTTCTTCGATGGCGTCTTCTTCTTCAGAGAGCGCGGCGGCCAGGGTGCCGAGGCCGACCGGGCCGCCGGCATATTTGTCGAGCAGGGCGATCATCAGGTTGCGGTCCACTTCGTCGAGGCCGCTTTCGTCGACGCCCAGCATTTGCAATGCTTCCTGCGCGACCGCGCGCGTGATGCGGCCCGCCGCGCGCACTTCGGCAAAATCGCGCGCGCGCCGCAGCAGGCGGTTCGCGATGCGTGGCGTGCCGCGGCAGCGGCCTGCAATTTCTTCAGCGCCGCCCTCATCCATCTGGATGTTCAGAATTTTCGCCGAGCGGTGAATGATGATCAGCAAATCTGCCGGCTCGTAAAAATCCAGCCGGTGCACGATGCCGAACCGCGAGCGCAGCGGCGCGGTGATCAATCCCGCGCGGGTCGTCGCGCCGATCAATGTAAAGTGTCCCAGTGGAAACGGATGAATGCGCGCGCCCGGCCCCTGGCCGATAATCAGGTCCACGCGGAAATCTTCCATCGCCGGATACAGCACCTCCTCTACGGCAGGCTGCAAGCGGTGAATTTCATCCAGAAAGAAAACTTCCTTTTTCTCGAGCGAGGTCAAGATGGCGGTCAGGTCGCCTTTACGCTCGAGCAGCGGGCCGGCGCTGGTCTTGATCGGAACGTTCAATTCGTTCGCGATGATTTGAGCCAGCGTCGTTTTCCCGAGCCCGGGCGGCCCGTAAAGCAGCACGTGATCCAGCGCTTCGCCGCGGCTCCGCGCCGCGTCGATGGCGATCTGAATATTTTCTTTGACGCGTTTCTGGCCGATGTATTCGTCCAGGCGCTTCGGGCGCACGCTCACGTCAATGCGCGCGTCTTCGTCAAACGCTTGGCCGGACACTATTCGCTCTGGCTGTCTTTGTTGAATCATCCGTTTTGCCGTTCCATCCGCCATTGGTTTCAGTCGCTCGCCGGGAAGGGCATGATGGATCGGGCCCCTACAATACCTCGACGTGGGCTACGATCCCGATCTCGCGCTTCGTCCTTTCGGCACGCTCAACGACTGTAATGCGCCACGCAACAACTTCTCAAAATTCGCCGCGCCCGTCTCGCGCTTCGCTTCTCCGACCGCAGCTTCCGCAGCGTGTCCGTCGTATCCCAGGTTCACGAGCGCGGACACCACATCCGCCTCGATTCCCGCAGGCGATGAAGCCGGTTTCTCCGTCTCTACGGCCACGGCTTCGAGTTTGTCCTTCAACTCCACCACCATGCGTTCCGCCGTCTTGCGCCCCACGCCGGGAATTCTCGTCAGCCGCGCCAGGTCGCTCCCTCGAATGGCGGGCACGAGTTCTTCGACGCTCATCCCGCTCAAGATTTTGAGCGCCAGAGTCGGCCCTACTCCGGAAGCCGAAAGCAGCATCTCAAAAAAATGTTTTTCCCGAGCGGACACGAATCCATACAGCGCCAGCGTATCTTCCCGCACATGAGTGTGAATCAAGAGGGTCACTTCGGTATGCAACTCGCCGAGCGCGGCGTAGGTCGAAAGCGGCACCTGCACGAGGTAGCCCACCCCGCCCACGTCGACGAGCACTTGATTCGGTCTTTTTTCGGCGAGGCGTCCGCGAAGCTGGCCAATCATCGCTCGCCAGTATTGCCGCTTTTCCTTCGCCCGTCAACGCGCACGCGAAGGTCAGCGGCCGTATCTGCCAACGAGTTCTACTTGCGCCAGGATGTGGCCCTTCAGGGCGCGCTCGACGTCGGCCTTCGTCGCGCCGGCTTTCAAGCCCAGTTTCGCATCCAAGGCATACAGCTTGAAGAAATAGCGGTGCGGCTTACCCGGTGGCGGACACGGGCCGCCATAACCGATCTTGCCGAAATCATTGCGGCCTTGGCGCGCGCCGCTGGAAAGTTGTTCCTGCTTCGCCACTCCTTCGGGAAGTTCCCGCGTGTTTGGCGGAAGATCATAAAGCACCCAGTGTACCCAGACGCCCGCGGGGGCGTCGGGATCGTCCATGATGAGCGCAAAGGCTTGCGTATTTGCCGGTGGATCATTCCATTTCAATTGCGGGGAGACGTCCGGGCCATCACAAGTAAACTTTTTTGAAATCGCTTCGCTGGCGGAAAAGGCTGTGCTGGAAATTTGCAGAGACATTGTTCCTCCTTTCTCTTGAGCAAAGAGCTTTCCGGAAGGCCATATGGAAGTGCAGAAAACGAAGCTGATCAGAATCGCAACTATGCCGCGCGTTGACATTTCCTGAACTCTCTTACGCGGCCCCATGGTTGCGCAAAAATTCGATGACCTCGGCATGGCCACGCTCCTCGGCGAAACTGAGCGCTGTCTTTCCATCATTGGTCTTGGCATGCAATTCAGCGCCATGCTCGAGCAGTATTTTCACGATTTCGAGATGACCGTTGGCCGCAGCCGTGAGCAGCGGCGAATAACCCGCGCCATAGCGGTAGTTCACGCTGGCGCCATTCTTCAGCAACCAGCCTGCGATTTGTGCATGGCCGCTGGCCACCGCCCCCGTCAGTGCGTTGTATCCCGTGCCATTCGTCGCCGCAGCGTTTACATCCGCGCCCTTGGCGAACAAATATTCAGCCACGTGGCGATGCCCAAATGCAGCAGCCAGTGCGAAGACCGGAAAACCGTCAGGCGAGAAATTGTTCGCCAGCGCCGGATCCTTTTCGAGGATTTGTTTCACGCGCGCAAGCTGCCCCGCCGCCGCTGCTTCGTGCAGCTCCAGTGCAACTCCGCGCGCAAGGAGCAGGTCGCGAATCTCCTTTCTGCCGGTGTACACGGCCATCAACACGGCGGACTGGCCCTTTTCGTTTCTCGCGTTCGCAAGCGAAGCATCCCGATCGAGCAACGCCTCAACTTTGCTTGCGTCTCCGGATTGAACGGCTTGAAAGAATGCAGCGTTATCACTCACACAGGAACTCCTTGGTACGTTGGGGCGCGGCTGTTATCACGGACCTGCAGGGCAGGGAATTAACGCCGGGTGCGGTCCTTGCGTACGGCCTCGTCGATTAGCGCATCGAGCTCGCTGCGTGTCAGCGTCACATCATCGCCCGCGTTTTCTCCGCTGTCACGGGTGATCGGCAATTCCGCTCCGCCGCCCGGCGGGGGCGCAACAAAGTAACGCGGACGAGCCGCCATCAGCTTCGCGACTTCCCGGCTGGAGAGCAACGCCGGCTCACCGGCCATTTCCGCAGCCAGGGTCATCTTGGCGCTGTGCTCGATGGTCTCCATTCGAAAGAAAGCGGTGAGAAGATCCGGGCCGCAGGTTACGGCACCATGGTTGGCAAGAAGCAGCGCGTCGTAGTGCGGCACAAA
>QHZC01000283.1:1131-3703 GCA_003224515.1 Acidobacteriota bacterium | reverse complement strand
TGTGAATTTCCGCCGAACACAAATTATCCTGACCAGTAAGAGCCATGCCGAATGTGAGCCTGCTCTCGGCTGAGCTGGACAAGCCCTTGTCACCCGACAAAGGCTTCTGACTTCGGGGCAATCCCCTGATCTTGTCGCCAGCCTGCAACACGACAGAGCCTAGATTGCTCTTAGACGTTTCTTCGAATCACTATGTCATCTTTGTCGAGATTGAGGTGCCCGTTGCCAGTTTGTGTGGCTTCGGGCACGAGCCTTTTGATGACTGAGGAGACGTACCGATGAAGAACGCTCATCTGCGCTTCGGCAGACTCGCCTATGTGCGGCGTACGGAAAAGACGGCCACCAACATACGCGTTCTTCTGGATGCGTTCGTGGGAGAAGAGGGAGGCAAAGCCCATCTAATCTCCGTGGTTGGCGGTGACACCGAAATCGGCGCACTGGCTGCGGCTTTCGCGAACGGCGACCCATTCACTGTCATCGATCCTGCCGGCAAGGAAGCCATTGTCTCGCTGGGCGAACGGCCGCTGTGTTTTCGCGGCTCAATCACTATCACGGGTCGCAAGCGGCCGTTGTGGCACTTGGTGAGCTGTTCACAAGAACTGGTCGACGCGCAAAGCGATGGAAAACTCCTGTTGGTGAGCGATGAGGAGATGTTCATTTGGTCATCGTTGGTGCGCCACTACGGCTTGCCGGCTACGCCAGGCTGGGGACCGTGGCTCCTTTCGCAGTTGCGCCTCGACAAACGCATACAGCCCCTTCCGGGATTCGGATATGAGGGGGTCGCCATCAAAGCCACTCGCAAACATCTACTGATGCTGCTCCGTAGGGGCCTTCGCAGTAAGCAGTTGATCTTTCCTCCAGAGAATGGGCCGGTTGAGTGGCCTGAGATCCAACTCACCAAGGTTGCATGACCCCTCACGATTAGAAAGTCATTGACTTGCTTACATAAAGAAGTGGATTCCGGACGACGTGGAGAGAACAAGACATTACTTCCGAACAGGCGTGCTATTCGGTTTTACTGAGCTTCAGATCAGCGAGAATTTCCATGTAGCGAGTAAAGCAGGGGAACAGGCAGGTGAGACGCTGGCTGACAAATGGATCGGCCCGCATGGGATGCTCGGCCAACCCGGGGCAACGAGATGCTCTTCTAACCAGAGAGTGTGCTTCTTGCAGCATTCCTTCGACCTGAGCAGACCCGAAATAGAGCCCCTCCGAACAGTATCGCCGCTGGCCATATAAATTGAAGCTCCAAGAGGTATATCAGATAAGGAAGGAATCTTATGTTGGTTAGCGTGTTCATTGCCTCTAACCAAATCCAAGGTAATGCTCGAAGTTGAACGGCAAAAATGGTGGTGGTAAATAGAAGCAGCGTTGTAATCCAATGGGAAGGGTGAAGCCGGGCCACGATCCAGCCACTCGCCGCGCGAACCAACAAGGACGTGGCAAACCAAATCAGCATCGATGGACCAAATGGGTAGCCTGTAAACCCCACGTATCGTCTAACCAATGGTGCCGAGGCGGGTCCAACAGCGTAATCGAATAGCAGACAAATAGCCCAGCCAACCGAAATAGCCCTGAGCGCCAAGAACGGATGTGTCCTAATTTCGTCACAGACACCGATCACAATCGCCGCTAGTACCTCTTTCCAGTACCAAGTTCGGGAACGGCCCCGCTGATAGGCCTCGATCAAGTCGCCCGTAATATGGACATTTTCGGCATCTGCCCGAAAGTGTTCTAACAGCCATGTTGCCAAAGCCGGCGGCTTTTGAAAGCCTCATGCTCGACTTCCTCCGAGCTCTCGCAATCCATGCCACAAACGGATTAGTATCCGCTGCGTGTCACGGATCTCTCGAAGTCCCTTTGCGGTGACGCGAAAGTATTTCTTTGCTCTTCCTCCACGCTCTGGTGTCGGCTCACCCATTTCCGAGGACACTAGGCCCTTCATTTCGAGCCGACCGAGCGTGGAATAGACACTGGCAATTGTTACTGCTCTGCCGCTTCTCGCTTCGATCTCGTTTGAAATCGGAATCGCATAAGCATCATCGCCAAGCCGTATTAGCGCCAACATTACAGCAAGTTCGAAAGTACCGAGATGGTGATGCTGGGTCATTTCTTACACAATAGCAAAGAAATTGGCTATGCACAATCGAGGAGCAAAGTGTCGGACTCTGCTGGTGGCGTCTCTGCGGCATCGTCGCCACTATGGATCCAGACTCGTCCAGCGGCGTCTGCTGCGCACCGTGTGACAGGTTCTTGGACGATTGGGACTGTGAGCTGGCTGGCCCGCGACTAATTATTCGTTCGAAATGACTTTTCGCCGGAGAGATTCATGCAGATCCCCGCCGACATACCAACCTACCTGCAGATGCACGCCACGGAATTGGGACAGCGAATTCTGAATTCGTATCCGCCACTGCAGGGTGCCGGCGATGATCTTTCTCCCTTGCTTGGACGGATGTTGCGCCGCCCGTACCCCGCACAGGCCTTGGCCATTATGGGCGTGAGCAAACGGTGGGAGTTGGCACGTAATGCCAACGTTGTTGTTATCGCCGAATGTGGCGCTGGTAAGACA
>QHZC01000283.1:549-1121 GCA_003224515.1 Acidobacteriota bacterium | reverse complement strand
ACATTCCTAACGCTGCCTCAAGTACGCGTCTTTCTGATCGATGACATGCGCAATGGCGGAGATCGAAGAGAGCCACACGGGATCAACGAGGTACGCCTGCGCCGGGGGGAGATCGTGCGTGAGGGAATACATACGACGCTTTCTGAGCTGCGGAGACTGGGACGAAGTGGGTGGCGAAAACTGTGCCCGGAAAGCGCCGTCTGGTGCGTCGGAAGGGAGGAGGCAAAGCTCTCCTATTTCTGGAAACACTGCTACGGCAGAAGTGGTTCGGGAAAGTATAGTGGCGCGCTGACCAATCCTGACACGGGATGTCCGATCGAGACGGACGGCGTGCGACTAATCGTACAGGATTTCGACAAGAAACGGCTGCACGAGATCGTGGAGGACCCCAAGGGCGGAAGGACGAGATATTCGGCGCTGTGGCAGGCCGACCGCGACAAGATCGCCCGGATGGCCCCAGCCGAGTACATCGGCCGGTACATGTATGAGTGGTGGGACTATGCCATTGCCGACGAACTGCACCAATTGGCCAACCTCACGGCGCAAGGCAATGCCCTCGGAGTTCTCGCTCG
>QHZC01000283.1:0-529 GCA_003224515.1 Acidobacteriota bacterium | reverse complement strand
TCCGTACGGACGCAAAACAAATGCTCGCCGACGGCTACGAGTGGGGACCATCCGGCAGAGAGCGATTCACGCGTGATTTCGGCGTGATCGAAGCCATCGAGCGAATAACGGCCGAGGATAACGCCTGTTCCAAGAAGACCAAGAAGACCGTCACCATCAAGCGCAAGCCAGGCGCCTCGCCGCTGCTATTCGGCAAATACCTGATGGACCACTGCGCGTTCGTTGGCCTGGAAGACATCTCGGCGAGTCTGCCGAGTTACCGAGAAGAAGTAGTTCCGGTGACGATGGAGAAAGTGCTGAGGACCGCGTACGAGCAGCTCGAAGAAGAGATTACCGCCTGCGTTATGGAACATCGCGGCAACCACAGCGTGGTCAGCACCATGCTGAACACGTTGCTGGCATGGCCGGATCATCCCTATGGTTTTGGCACTCTCTACGGCTCAGAGCTCAATCCGGAGACCAAGCGCCGGGAGCGCTTCGTCATCGCCGAAACGTTGGATCTGGACAAGGAGCAGATGTATGCGAAAGA
>QHZC01000282.1 GCA_003224515.1 Acidobacteriota bacterium | reverse complement strand
ACGCTCCTCTCTTCCACACCATCAACACGATGGTGGCAATCTTCCTGGCCAAGGTTAGACGCGCCATCTCCGGCCTGATGCCCTTGGTCAGCAAAGCGGTGTAGAACTCTTGAAACGGACCGGGTTTGCTCGAGGCCACGATCGCCGCGCCCTTGAACAGATTCTTCAGGCGTTGGGTCCGATATGCGGGGAATCCTCCTACCTAAAATTATCTGTAAACACTAAACACTGCGCGACTTTTGGCGGGTAATCGCATTCTCGCGCTAGTTCCGGATGCGATTCCAAGGGTGTATCCCGTCGCGGGGCGAATCCCTAATCTGCCGCTTGGGTGTAACCAAACTTTTTCAGTGTAGAATTGCGGCTAAATGCCACTATCCCCTGGAGTTCGGCTGGGACCCTACGAGATTCTGGACGCGATCGGCGCGGGCGGGATGGGCGAAGTGTACCGCGCGAAGGACACGCGGCTCGACCGCACCGTGGCTATAAAGATTCTGCCTGCACACCTTTCTTCCGATCCTCTCAGCAAGCAGCGTTTCGAGCGCGAAGCGAAAACCATCTCCAGCCTGAATCATCCACACATCTGCGTGTTGTATGACGTAGGCAGTCAGGATGGTGTCGATTATTTGGTGATGGAGTGCTTCGAGGGCGAGACGCTGGTGAAGCGCCTCGAAAAAGGTGCGCTGCCGCTGGAGCAAGTGCTGAAGTACGGGATGCAAATTGCGGACGCGCTGGACAAGGCACATCGCAATGGCGTAGTGCATCGCGACCTAAAACCGGGCAACATCATGCTGACGTCTACGGGTGCGAAATTGCTGGATTTTGGGTTGGCCAAACCCACGGCGCCACTCTCCAGCGCGGTGACACTGACGGCGGCAACGCGAAACTCGCCGGTGACCGTGCAGGGCACAATCGTCGGAACATTTCAATACATGTCGCCGGAGCAAATTGAAGGAAAAGAACTCGACGGCCGCAGCGACATCTTTTCGCTGGGCGCGGTGCTGTACGAGATGGTGACGGGACAGCGCGCATTCCAAGGCAGGAGCCAACTCAGTGTAGCCTCGGCCATTCTCGAGAAAGAGCCTGAGCCCATCAGCAACGTCAAGCCAATGACTCCACCCGCGCTGGACCACGCGATCCGGCGAGCCCTGGCGAAGGAAGTCGAAAGACGCTGGCAAAGTGCTGCCGATCTAGCCGGCGAGTTGCAGTGGATTGCCGAAGCAGGTTCGCAGGCGGGCGTCCCGGCTCCGCTGGTTTCACACCGCAAAGTGCGCGAGCGCCTGGCTTGGAGCGTGGCGGCCGTGGTGGCGGTGTGCTTGGCTCCTGTCGCGTTCCTTTACTTGCGCGAAAAACCGCCCGCTCCGCCCGCACCAGTGCGTTTCCAGATCCCACCGCCGGAGAAATCGGGCATCGAGTATTTCAAACTGTCGCCGGACGGGCGCTTGCTCGCTTTCACAGCCGACCGCCGCCTGTGGATCCGGTCGCTCGATACGCTCCAGGCGCTCCCACTGCTGGGGACGGAGGGAGCGAGCAAAATGTTCTGGTCGTCCGACAGCCAGTTCATCGCGTTCTTCGCGCAAGGTAAATTGAAGAAGATCGCAGTTTCCGGCGGACCGGCACAGATTCTCTGCAACGCACCCGAAGCCAACGGAGGAACCTGGAACCGCGACGGAGTCATCGTGTTTCCCCTTTCGCTTACATCGGGATTGTTCCAGGTCTCCGCGGGTGGGGGCGCTCCGGTCCCGCTGGCCAAGCTGGGAGCTTCTGCCCCCGTTGTTCAGCAAATCTCACCTGAATTCTTGCCGGATGGCCGCCACTTCTTGTACTCGGGTTCGAGCATCCAAGGCGAGAGGGGGATCTACGCCGGCTCATTGGACGGAACGCCGGCCATACGCCTCCTTCCTGACTTAAGCAACGCGATCTACGTTCAAGCGGCCGGCGCGCCGGGGCAAGATGGGTACCTGCTTTTCCGGCGAGGCGAGGCGCTGATGGCCCAGCGCTTCAACCCCACTCGGCTGGGCCTGAGCGGAGATGCGTCTCTCATCGCTGAAAAGGTCGGGGGCAGCGTGCTCTGGGCGGCATTCTCGGTCTCGGAAAACGGAACGCTGGTCTATGCGCCGCCTGGCGCCGGCACAAGCGCGGTTCAATTGGTCTGGTGGGATCGCGCCGGCAAACAGGTGGGCCCGTTCGCCCCGCCCGGAACTTACGACGACTTCCGGTTAGCGCCGGACGAAAGGCGCATCGTATTCGCCAATTCTTCGAGCGGCAACAGAGATGTCTGGATTCTGGATTCGGTTCGCGGCGTCACTTCCCGGCTTACCTTCGATCCCGCGGTCGACGATCCTCCCATGTGGTCCCCTGACGGCCTCCGGGTCGTGTGGGCCTCAAACCGGAGTGGGGCGTTCGACCTGTACGTCAAATCCGCGAATGGCACCGGCCCTGAGGAGTTGCTGGTGAGGATGGGCGCTCCGGCTGGTTGGCCGGAAGACTGGTCGCGGGACGGCCGCTTCATCATCTACGAGATTCCGGGCACGAAAACCGGACA
>QHZC01000281.1 GCA_003224515.1 Acidobacteriota bacterium | reverse complement strand
CGCGAAATACCCCGCAGGAATTCGTCACTCCCGTCATGAATGCTCGATTGTTTGGATCTGTTGCTGGAACTGCGGTCTAAAGCCGCGGCAGGACGATCCCGCTCTGCGACTGGTACTTCCCCTTCTTGTCCTTGTAGCTTACTTCACAATCCTCGTCGGATTCGAAGAAGATCACCTGGCACAGCCCTTCATTCGCGTAAATCTTCGCGGGCAGTGGCGTCGTGTTGCTGATTTCCAACGTCACAAAGCCTTCCCACTCCGGTTCGAACGGCGTAACGTTCACGATGATCCCGCACCGCGCATACGTTGATTTGCCCAGGCAAATCGTCAATACGTTGCGCGGAATCCGGAAATATTCCACTGACCTCGCCAGCGCGAAAGAATTCGGCGGAATGAGGCACGCGTCGCCTTTGTAATCCACCAGCGACCGCGGATCGAAATGCTTTGGGTCCACAATGGTCGAGTTCACATTCGTGAAAATCCGGAACTCGTCCGCCACGCGGATATCGTAGCCGTACGATGACACTCCGTAACTGATCACTCCCTCGCGCACCTGCCGGTCCGTAAACGGCTCGATCATCTTGTGCTCCAGCGACATGCGCCGGATCCAACGGTCTGGCTTGACGGCCATCCATTCCTCCGCAAAATTTCTCTTAGACTAGACTAGTCTTTTCGATCTGTTGCTACACCAAAGTGACTCGAATGAGAGCGTCAAAAGATGTTCAGTGTAGATTACCCCCCACGTCTTGACAACCTGCGCCGCACCCTCTAGCATCTGGCTGGGATCCGCGGGAGGATCGCGTGATTAAGTTGGATATCGTAAATGCTGTCGTCGCCACGACGAAGATCAGCCGCACCAAAGCCGAGCAGGCCGTCGAGACGGTCTTCGAATCGTTGAAGCAGGCTCTCGGCCGCGGCCAGCGCATCGAACTCCGCCGCTTCGGCGTCTTCAGTGTGAAACCGCGCAAGACCGGCATTGGCCGCAATCCCCGCACCGGCGAAGAGGTGAACATTCCGCCGGGCAAAGCCGTCCGCTTCAAGCCCGGAAAAGAGCTTCAGGGCATCGAAGAAGCGAAGAAAGCGGAATAGACGCCGTTCGGCACCGTCTCAAACAATTCAGACCGTCGAACTTCTCACCGATTCGAAACTGGCGCGAACCCCCTCGGCTGTGCTGTACTGACTAGTGCGGATTTCATATCACGCGCAAAATACTTCGTGAACACACCGCTTCCAGAAAATCCACCACCATCCGTCCCGGTCAACGTTGGTTGGCGTGCCATTCCTTTCGGCCAGGCGACATATACAACCGTTCCATCCCGTCCTTCGCTCAAGATGTTGTTGATCGCAGGCGTTTTATTTCTTCTTACTCTTTGCACCTGCCTGGTCGCCGGCACCCAGTTTGCCGTCGCTTACGCGCAGAACCAGGCTGTTTCGCTCGACGAGTTTCTCAACGCCTTTACCCTCTTCTACAAACATCCCGTGGCCCTCGCTGCCGGTCTGCCCTTCGCCCTCACTTTGCTCACCATTCTGCTCACCCATGAGCTTGGCCATTTTTTCGCTTGCCGTCATCATCACATCCGGGCCAGCTATCCTTTTTTTATTCCCTTTCCGTCACTCATGGGCACGTTTGGAGCATTCATTCTGATTCGTTCGCCGATGCGCACCACTCGGGCACTTTTTGACGTAGGCGCCTCCGGTCCGCTCGTGGGCTTCATTCTTGCGGTTCCCGCACTGGCCTATGGCGTTCTACATGCGAAGATCGTTCCCGGCCTTGACGACACGCGTAACGTAGACTTGGCCTTCGGCACTCCGCTTCTGTTGCGTCTCTTTGCTGCCTGGCTGCATCCCGGCATTGCCCCCGGCGCGCTCTTGCTTCATCCCGTTGCCCAGCTTGACGGTGGCCACATTCTGCGTGCGCTCAACGCCGGCCTGCACCGCTCCATGTCCATCCTTCTTCCTCTTATTCTCATCTCGCTCGGTCTATTCGGTTTCTGGCAAGGCTGGTACGTTTGGGGAGCACTACTCCTCGGTATGCGTTTCCTTCGCATCGCGCCCATTTATGATCTCACTCCGCTCGACCGGTATCGCCGAGGGGGGGCATTTTTTGCACTTCTCGTCTTTCTCCTTTGTTTCATGCCCGCACCGCTCTACTTTTCTCCAACTTCCCATTGACCGCTTCCCATCTCCGGTTATGATGCCTTCGGTTTAAACGCGCCCGCCTAACCATGCCTGAACTCGTCCGCACACTTCGGCTTCGAGATCTTCTGCTGCTCTTCATCGGGTCGGTCATTGGTTCCGGCATCTTTCTCACTCCCGGGCTCATCTTTCGCCAGCTTGACGGTTCTGTTAGTCTCTCCCTGCTGGTCTGGTTTGCTGGCGGCGTCCTTTCTCTTCTAGGGGCGCTCACTTACGCTGAGCTCGCTGCGTGCAATCCGGAGGCCTCCTCTATGGATGGTGTCTCTTCCTGGTCATTGCCGGCGGTTCGGTCGCCGCGCTCGCCCGCGCCTTCAGCCGCTACCTCGCTGAAATCATTCCGCTGTCGCTTCTGGCCTCAACAATTGTTGCTGTGATGATGATTGCCGTCGTCACCATCGTGAACATCTGGGGCACACGCAAGAGCGCCGACCTCCAGAATTGGACCACCCTCGTAAAGGTTGGAATCATTGTTGTTCTGAGTATCGTGCTTCTCGCTCTGGGTCATCATGCTCGCGAAATCCCCTCTGCGGTGGGCACAATGCAGCAAGGACTTGCACTCTTTTCCCATTTCGGCCTGGCGATGATCGCGGTCCTCTGGGCCTACGAGGGATGGCAGTTCGGCACCTATAGCGCCGGCGAAGTCGTCGATCCGCAAAGGAATTTCCCTCGCGCGTTTCTTGCCGGTTCGTTGCTGCTCGCGGGGTTGTACATGATTGCCGTTCTCGCCTACCTCGTGGCCCTCGGCCCCGCTGCGGCCACCGCCAGCGACGCCATCGCCGCCACGGCTGTCGGTGAAGTGCTCGGCCCCTGGGCCGGCAAGCTCGTCGCGCTCACCATCCTCGTCTCCACATTCAGCGCCACAAACAGCGTCATTCTCACCGCGCCGCGCGTCTTTTACGCCATGGCGCAGGACGATCTCTTCTTCAAAAAGCTCGCCGTCGTGCACGATAGATTTCGCACTCCGGCCTTCGCTATCGTGGCTCTCGGCGTATGGTCGGCTGTGCTGACGTGTGCTGGAAAATTCTCGGAATTGATCGGCGGGGTGATTTTTATTGGATGGATTTTTTACGGCCTCGGAGCCGCCGCCATTTTCCCCATTCGCCGCGCCTCGGCGGGCCGTCCATTTCCCTATCGCGTTCCCGGCTACCCGTGGACACCCTTGATCTTTGTTCTTGTCGCTGCCGCCATCGTCGGCAATGCCATCTTCCTCGCCTTCCGCGACCCTTCTCAGTTCAAAAATCTCGCCGTCGCCATCCTTCTGTTTCTCATCGGCCTTCCCGCCTATTTCTTCTGGCGAAAACGCGCTGCTTCATGAACTGGTTCGTGTAGATGCGGGACTTTAGTCTCGCACTTTGTTGGGAGACATCGGTCGCGCCCGGCGGAGCATTGCACAGTGGAAACCAGGGTTCGTGCGGAGCGTCAAATCAGTCTTCAGGCTGAAGCTTGGGCAGAATTCTCAGAACCGCCCCGCGCGCTTGGCGGGCGTGCTCGCTGTCCGTGCCATTCGGCTCAAGTTTCAGATAGGCATCTAGACCTTGCAGTTGCGCCCGGTACTCGTGCCGGCGCCCGTAGACATCGGCTAGCACAAGATAGGCCTGGGCGAAATTGGGATTGCGGAGAAGCGCCTCATGCGCGCTTTTTTCCGCTTGGTCCAGGCGATTGAGCCGCAGTAGTGCCATACCCAGGATGAAGTAAGCATCGGGCGAACTCTCGTCCTTTTCCAATCCTCTTCGGATGGCGGTCACTGCCTCCTCTGGTTTTCCCTCCCGATAAAGAAGGTAGCCGAACCCAAATTCTGCCCAAGCGTACCTCCCCCCACTCAGATCAATGGCCTTTTGAAAAGCTTGCATTGCTTCATCGAACTGGCCCAGGTTCATCTCCACTACGCCCATGTGATAGCAGGCCTCGTAGTAATCGGGGAATGCCTGGGCAGCCTTGGTGAAGTGGCTCAGGCTCCCAGTGAGATCTTTCTTTGCCAGACTTGCCAATCCCTTTTCGTACTCACTCTGCGCTTTACCGGGAATCTTCAGTTCCCGCGCCGAAACCGCGTAACTGCTCCGCCCAGTTTGCCTCAAGTTGGATGACTTCAGATAAAGCACCAGCTTCGAGGAGGAGCCATCGAGCTGGGCGCTTGTTTGTGCCGGCTCATAGCCTGGTTCATCGACCACGATCTCGTAGGTGCTAGGAGGAAGGCTGCGAACTTCGAAGTGACCCTCAAAGTCGGTCAAGATGCTGCGAAATATTCCCGCCGCGTGTGATTTCAATTTTACGGCCACCTGGCTCGCGGGTCGATTGTTCGCTTTCAAGAGCACGGTTCCGGAAATCTTTCCGTCCATCTGCTCAGAGTTAAGGACTTGCGCCTTCGCCATCGGCGCCCAGAGGGTCGCAGTCATGTTGAGGAAGAGGATTGCCAGGAATCCAGCCTTTAGTGAGCACTTCTTGAGGTTCTGCAATTTGCATAGCATCTCGACCTGCTGCGCACTTTTGAGGTATTCCTCAGGAGACTTGGCGGTTGGGAGAGTCAATCCACACGGCCGCGAGCTGCCACTTCCAACAGTCACCTTCAGGCTGCGGTTGTGGTCTCGCCTGCGCCGCTAGCACCATTCAAAAGAAACCAACCGTCGCGTGCGCGGACCAATACCGCAATCTATGCACCGCGCATGCCATAGCACTCACTGCCTTATCCCCGCTCGAGCTGCAGGCGGCAGCAATCTATCTTCGTCAAGTCGCACGCGACCATCTTCTTTCCTTTCAATGCGGCTCGCTCCAAAGTTTTCCACAAATATGTTATTTACGTGGCCATTCAGGCACTAACGGGTGAATCGCAGCCCCATTTCACTGCCTTAGGAAACTGTCTCAACCAGCGACACGGCGTGCCAGGTTGACTCACTTTGAGATTCGCAAGCTCTCTGCTTATGTTCCGCTGTGATTCGGAATCAGATGCCCCTGCCCATGAGGATTCACAGCCGGCCGATCCATCGGGGAACTCTCCCATCATCTTTATTCTTCTTGATTCCTGGTTAACCTATGCTGCAATTATACTGGGTAGAGCTTCGCAACCCTTGGCAATCCCGATCCGCTGACACCCTGGTTGGAAATTTGCATTTGACCTCCCAACTTAACTCTTGTCTTTTGATTAGTTTGTACACTCTTTTGAATTCCGCTGATGCTCTCCTTTTTCGGTCCTTTAGAATCATTCTCTTGCGCACTTTTTTTACACTCAAAAATGGAACGCTCTTTTTTCCAATGGACTGCGCACCACTCTTTGCGAGAATAAGGGGTACCTTGGCGACCCCGAACCTCAAGTTTAACTTGAAGACTTGCGCTGAAGCCTCTGATTAGCAAAAGCTTCATGGACCTATATCCGCCGGCACTGCGGAATCTCTTTGACGTGACAATACGTCATCGCGCAGCTTCATCATCCTTCTCCCCGGCCCGCACGCTCATTTCTTCTCGCCGAGACATTCGGCCGAGGCCTTCGGGAGACTTGTCCCTTCTCCCATTTCCGGAACTTTGCCTATTGCCGCGGTGTCAAAAGAATGGTCTAGAGGCTAGGGCGCAAGTTTGTCTGTTCGCTGGAAGGGGATGGCGGTGCTCGAAGCGATCGCTCTTGCTAAACTCTACGGCTCTGTTCCTGCAGTTCGAGAAGTCACATTTCGCCTCGAGCCGGGCCAGGTGCTTGGATACCTAGGCCCCAATGGCTCGGGAAAAAGTACCACCGTAAAGGTGCTCACCGGCCTGCTGCAACCCACTCACGGCCAAGTTCTCTTCGAGGGCAAAGACATTCAAAGAGATCTCGTATCTTATCGAAAACGGCTCGGCTACGTTCCTGAAGAAGCCAATCTCTATCCGTTTCTCACCGGCGAGGAATATCTGGAGATGGTTGGGACTCTTCGCGCCCTGTCTCGCACGAGAATGAAAACGAAGATCAGCTCGCTCCTCGAGCTTTTCTCCCTGTTTCCCCACCGGCATGTTTCTCTGGGCTCTTATTCCAAAGGCATGCGCCAGCGAGTCCTGCTGATCGCCGCGCTCATGGACAATCCCGATGTCCTCGTATTGGACGAACCGCTCTCCGGCCTCGACGTAACCTCCGTGCTCATCATCAAGAATCTCATTCGGGCACTCAGTGCGCGAGGAAAAGCCGTTTTCTACTGCTCGCATATTCTCGAAGTTGTCGAAAAACTCTGCTCGCAGCTTCTCATTCTCCGAAACGGGCAGGTCATTGCCTACGGCTCAACGGAAGAAGTCCGCCAGCGGATCGGCCAATCCTCGCTGGAACACATCTTCCTGCAACTCGTGGAAGACAAAGACGTCGCCCAAGTTGCGAATGAGATCGTGGATGTCGTGGTGTCTCCATCGTGAATTCCTGGAAGCATTCTCTCGCTGCACGCTGGAAGGACTATTCGCAGCGCCCTGCTCTGCTTCTGCCGCGCCTGTTTGCAGGCCGCATGTTCAAAGGCGGAGGTGAATTGGGCGCTGATGAGTTGGACCTGGGCTTGGGTGTGATGCTCATATTCCTGGCCATGCCGGGGACCCTGGTCTCTCTACTTATGTTTGAGAAGTATGGCTCGCTCATTCGTTTCCTGCGGGGCGACGGCAAATTCGATCCCTTCCTAGCCGCCATTCCAGACGAATATTTCTTCATCGTGCTGGCCATGGCCGTCAGTTGCGCCGTGGCGTTGTGGCGTTGGAACTCCATTTTTCCCGACCGCCGCGATTATGTGAATCTTGTGCCTCTCCCGATCTCGCTGACCAGGATTTTTTTTGCGAATCTGTTCGCCATCTTCGCTCTGACTGCCCTGCTCACCATGGTAGTGAACGCCGCTTCCTTCGTGTTATTTCCGATCGCGGTCGAGGGTTCAGAAGGATCTTTCTCTATGCTTCTCCGGTTTGCGTTTGGCCATGCCGTTTCCGTCTGTCTGAGCAGCGTGTTTAGCTTTCTTGCCATATTTGCGCTCTCGGGTATTTTGATGGCGTGCCTTCCTTTCCGCGTCTTCCGCAAAGTCTCCATCTACGTTCGTTTTGCGGTCGCGTTTTGTCTACTTGCGGTGCTAGCCACGAGCTTCACGGTATCTTCTGTTCTCTCAAGCAGCTCTCAGATGATTTACCAGCGGCTCGGCGGATCGCCTCCTGCTTGGTTTCTAGGGTTGACCGAAACATTGTGGGGCAACAGTAATGATATTTTCTTCGCTTCCTTGTCGCGAAGGGCCATGCTTTCTTTGGGAGTGACGCTTCTCATCTCCATCATTGCTTATACCTTCAGCTTTCGCAGATCCTTCGTCCGCATCCCCGAGGTTGCCGATGTTGGCCCGCTGCCGCGTGGCCGGCGCTTCCGATTACCCGCAATCCTTCTGGACGCCACAATTCTTCGAGCTGCGAAGCACCGCGCCTGCTACCACTTTGTTTCGCGCGCAGTCTTGCGAAGCGATGCCCACTTGCAGATTGTCCTGGCCTTCGCGGCGCTGGGCCTTGTTGCCGCCGCACAGACCGTAAATGCCGCCTACCACCCCGGCTTTTCCTTCGCTGCACAGCCGCCATCAGTGGAACTCCTTTCCATACCGTTTATCCTAAGCTACTGCCTCCTCGTGGGAATTCGCTTGGCCTTCGAGGTCCCTTCGGATTTGTCTGCCAACTGGATTTTCAAGCTCTGGATCGCGCCTGACGGCGAACAGCCTCGCCAAGTCGCCAGAAGAGTACTCCTTACATTTTCTCTCGGCTGGCTTGCTCCCCTGTGTTTTCTCTATTCCGCAGTTTTGTGGGGATGGCTCACCGCGCTACTGCAAACAGCCATTCTCTTTGCTTGTTCCGTGGTTTTTGTGGAAGTTCTGCTCGTGCAGTTCCGCAAGATTCCCTTCACGTGCTCTTACCCCGCCTTCCAGAGCCGCGCTACGCTTGTCCTTGTTGCGTACCTCATCGGCTTCGTGGCCTTCGCGATCTACATTCCGGAGATGGTACAGTGGTCCCTGGTCACTCGATGGGGAGCCGCTAGTTTCATTCCCATAGTTCTTCTCAGTCTCAGCGGCTTGCGTCAATTCCGTAAACAGATGCTGGACATGGATAAGCAACTCGTCTTCGAGGAAGATTCCGCTTCTAGTTTCTGAGGAGGGTTCAGCGGATTTCTAGGATCGACTCACAATAAGCTAAGTGGATCCATATCCACCAGCACCGCCGTCTGAGGAATCTCTTTGGCGTCGCAATACGCCAGCGCGCCGCTAAGCAGCTTCGTTAACGCCGACCGCTTCGGCGATTTCAGCAGAAACTGGAACCGGTGTTCCTTCTTCAACCGCGCCAGCGGCGCCGTCGCCGGCCCCAGGATGCGAACGCCTTCTCCATCATGCGGAGAAAAATAGTCCGAAAGCTGCCGCGACCATCGGATGGCCTTTTCCAGGCTTGTATCTCGCACGATCACATTCGCCAACGACGTAAACGGCGGATACGCCATCATCCGCCGGAAGTGCGATTCGCGCTCGAAGAACGCGCGGTAGTCCTGCTTTATCGCGACCTGAATCGCGTAATGCTCGGGGTAAAATGTTTGAATCAGCGCGCGGCCCTGCAGCTCGCCGCGCCCCGCGCGCCCAGCAACTTGCGTTAACAACTGAAACGTCCGTTCTGCTGCACGAAAATCCGGCAGGCTTAGAGACGAATCCGCGGAAACCACTCCTACGAGCGTCACGCGCTGAAAATCGTGTCCCTTCGCCAGCATTTGTGTTCCGACAAGGATATCCAGCGCGCCGCCGGCAAACGCACCCAGGGTCTCCTGGTATTGCCGTTTCGTCCGCGCCGTGTCGCGGTCCAGCCGCGCGATGCGCGCACCGGGAAATTCCCTGCGCAGCCTTTCTTCCAAATGCTCTGAGCCTTCTCCAAAAAAATAAACGTACTTCGACTGGCACTTTGGACATTGCTTCGGGATCTGCTGGATCGAACCGCAATAGTGGCATTCCAACCGATTGCGGTGTTTGTGATGCGTCATCGAGATGCTGCAGTTCATGCACTGCACGGACGCACCACAACTCCGGCACAGAACCGACCACGAATACCCGCGCCGGTTGATCAGCACCAGTGCCTGCGTGCCATTCGCCAGGCATTCCTGAATTCCGGCATGCAGTACCGCGGAAATCGGGCTCGTCTGGTGGGCCTGCTGAAAATCCTCGCGCAGATCCACGATCTCCACTCTCGCGAGGGATCGATGTTCAACGCGCGAAGCCAGCGTCAGCAGCTCATATTTCCCGTTCCCCGCGTGGTGATACGTTTCCATCGAGGGTGTCGCTGAACCCAGCAGCGCTAGAGCCTTCTCCATCTTTGCTCGCACGATGGCCACGTCGCGGCCGTGATACCGGGGAGTTTCTTCCTGCTTGAAGCTATTTTCCTGCTCTTCGTCGACGATGATCAGCCCGACATTTTCCAGCGGCGCAAACACCGCCGAGCGCGTCCCAACCACAACGCGCGCTTCGCCATTCCGCACACGCCACCATTCGCGCGCTCGTTCCACATCGCTCAGCGCCGAATGCAACACCGCCACACCCTCAAACCGCGCGCCAAACCACGACCGGCACTGCCGTCCAATCCAAAGGGTCAAAGCAATCTCCGGCACCAACACGATCGCCGTCTTCCCACGCGCCAGCATCTCCTGCACCGCGCGCAAATACACTTCGGTCTTCCCGCTTCCGGTCACGCCATGGAGCAACTGCACGCCGAATTCGCCCAACTCAAACCGGGCGCGAATCGCTTTTATCGCGCTTTCCTGCTCCGCATTCAATTCATGCGCAGGAGGCGAGTACCCCGCATCGAATGGATCCTCCGCTGGATCAATCGGCTCCTCCCAACTCTCCAGCAACCCGTCGCGCAGCATCCGCTCGACCACCGCCCTGGTCACCTGCGCCAGCTTCAGAAGTTGTGGCAACGGCAATGGCCCGCGCTCTGTCTCAAGCAGTTCGCGGACGCGTTCTTCTCTGCGCTTCCTCAGCGCGCTCTGTTTGCCCTGAGCGGCGCCCAAGGGCGTCTCTGTGTTATTTTCCTCTTCGTTTTCTTTCTCAACCAATTTTTCAGTCGTCGTACCACCCTTCCACGCGATCACTCGCTGCGTCCTTCGGCTTCTTCCTTGCACGATCTCCCGAATTTCAATGAGCCCACGGCGTTGCAGCCGCTGCAAAGCGGAAGCGTCAACACCCAGCTTTGCGGCTGGTCCGAGTGGCAACGTTGCTTTCCTCTCTTTCAACTTCGCTAGAAACGGCGCCTCTCCGGACGTGAGCCCGTGCGACAATTCACCGCCGCTCAAGCTCTCCGCCGCTTCGCGCCCCGCATCCGTCAAAATAACCTGGTGTTGCGATTTTAGCTCTGTCACCGGCGGCAGCATTGCGCGAAACACTTCGCCAACCGGCGCCAGGTAATATCCGGCGATCCAGTGCGCCAGCTCAATCAGCTTTGGCGTCAGCGCGGGAACAAAATCCAATACGCGGGTGATCTCTCGGATCTTCGTTCCGTGCGGCGCGCTTTCCGCCAATTTCACAACGACGCCGACCATCGCCTTCTTCCGGAAGGGCACGAGTACGCGGCTCCCCGGTTGCACTAATCCCCGCAACATCTCCGGAACCGCGTACGTAAACGTCGTACGCAGCGGCAGAGGCAGCGCGACATCGCAAAAAGGAGGAGTCATCCCGCCGTGTAGTGTATCAGTACAAGGAAATGCGGAAGAAAGTGCGGACAGGAAAGAAGGATGCGGAATGAAATAAGAATCTATCGGCTGATGAGAAAAATCCCCACAAAAATCGTGACGATTCCTATCCATTGCCAGCGCGACACGCGTTCCTTTAGAAAGATGGCCGCAAACCCCACGGTGACCGCTCCGTACAACGAACTTAGTACGGTGACGACCGCGACCTGCTCCATTTTCATTCCGAGATTACTGAGGACAAAGGCCCCGGTATCGAAGGCGCCCATGCTCAGGACCATCCAACGCACTTCGTCGTGTGGAAGTTGCATGGGCTGTTTAGAAATGAGGACCACCGCCGCCGTGAGCAGCGCACTGGTCAAACGGATCATCCACACGGTTTGAATGGCGCCCACGCTCGGAATGACGCGAGTTCCGAGCAACCAAAACAACACCGCGAAGCCCACGGCAGCAAACACGGCCCACCCGATTCCCCGGCCGCTCCTCTGCACGGCCTCAGCATCGTTCTCGTCCGGTGTTTTTTCTCCGCCCGCGACAACTACGACCCCCGCCAGGGTGCAGAGGATTCCGACGATTCTTACTGTGCTCACCCGCTCGCCGGTCATCCAGGAAAGCAGCAACGTCAAAGCGGGATAACTGGCCGAGAGCGGGGCCACGACGGCCATTTTTCCAATCTCAAACGCGCGATAGAGCAGCAGGCCCGACATGGCATTGAAGCTTCCAGCCAGGAAGCCCCAGGCCCAGGGCTGCCATCCGGAACCATCCGCGAGATGCCCCCAACCGCCGAGAGCGGG
>QHZC01000037.1 GCA_003224515.1 Acidobacteriota bacterium | reverse complement strand
TCGAGACCGCTCAGACTAAGTACTCGTTCGGAATTACGGTGACGTATTTCCGTGAGGGGTCAAGCTGCCTCGGCAAGGGACTTGCCGTTAAGGCGGATCTTGGGCCTTGCCAAGTCCTCGCGGGTGAAGGTCCATTGGAACGGAGCGGCGGACTTTTCATAACGCTCCTGGAAGGCGAGTAGAGCCTCCTCCAGTTGACAAAGAGTCGAAATCGTCGGGTGTGAGAACCTTGCGTTGTGAACGACGGAGAAGTAGATCTCTATCTGGTTGAGCCAACTGGCGTGGATAGGGGTGTGCACAGGGATGATCGAAGGCCAGCGCGACTCGAAACGCTGGACGCACTTCTGGCCGCGGTGAGTGGAGCAAGTATTGATGATCCAAAACACTTGTGCGGCCGACCGATAGGGCTCCTGGCTCATCACGTCGCCAACCAGGCTACCAAGGGATTTGCTGCCGTTCTTCCTGACGCAGCGACCGAAAACTTTGGCGGGGCGGACATCCCAGGCGGCGAGATAGACCCAGGTCCCGGCGCGCTCATATTCGTGTTCTAGCTAGGAGAGCGGGCCTTCCGGGGCGGGCGGAACGGAAAGAGCTCTCGGTGACGCGCTTGAATGCCGGTTTTCTCGTCGGCGGAGAGCACAAAATCCTTGGGGCCAAGAGGATGTCCTTGCAGAGACTTTGGTAGAGATCGAGGATGGGGCCGGCCTTTTCCACGAACAAGGGATCCCGCGGGAAGATCCAGGTTCGATGCATTCGTCTTCAGACAAGACTACGGCAAAGGGGCTTTCTCTCCGCATCAGAGACGCTCCTCCTGATGCCAAGCCTATCAGACATAGGTCACCACGAGCCACTACAATACGTCACCGTATTTACGAATGGGAGTACTGAGCTGCTGCAGCATGCCCGCCGCAAGCAGATGCTGCCCCAAGGGTCGCAGGGGCCAGCTCATTAGATCGTACTTACCCAGTACGCGCGTCTCATATAGGCAGAAATTCCAAGCTCAGGGAGCCCCTAGCCTGGTCTCCACTGGCAGGAGTGGACGATTGCCCCATGCTTTGCATTATCCTAACCTTGAAGGTGTGAGCTGACTGATTCCGAAGCCGGGGTCCGCTTCGTCTTGCCGGAGCCGGAAGAATAGTAGTAATGACCATAGTAACCGTAGTATCCGTTATGACGCACGTCCACCTTATTGAGGACCAATCCTAGAATTCTCGCTCCTGCATTCTCCAGGACCCTGCGAGCGCGCACCACTGCCCCTCTAGCGGTTACCCCACTTTCGACGACAAAAGCAACGCCATCCACGAACGTTGAGAGGATCATCGCATCGGTCACAGGAAGCACGGGGGGCGAATCGATCACGATGAACTTGAACCGCTGACGCAATTCTTTCAGTAAGGATTCCATGGCAGACGAGGAAAGCAATTGCGCCGGGTTGGGAGGCTTGGGACCAGCAGGAAGTACCCAAAGAGTAGGTACTGGAGAAAACTGTCTTAGTGCCGCCTCGATGCTGTGGGCTCCCGTCAGGAAACTAGCGAGACCTTCTCCGTCGTCGATATCTAGGGACTCAGCGATCCCAGGCCTGCGAAGATCGGCATCTATGATCAGAGTGCTGTCTCCCCTTTGAGCAAGAGCGATCGCCAGGTTAAGAGCGGTTGTGCTTTTCCCCTCTCTAGCCGTGGCGCTGGTTATCAATAACACCTGCGGAGGCCGTGGCGCCGTCGAGAGCACCACAGAAGTGAGAAGGGTTCTAAAGGATTCTGCCAGCGCTGACGACGGTTGCTTTAAGAGCGCCAACTCTGCATCGCCCGGCTTTGAGGTGCCGTTGTTTCGGGTAAGGGATCGAGCTGCCCGGTGTGGGATTTCGCGCTCGAGCGGAACAACCGCCAAGGCAGGAGCGTTCACAACTCTCTCTGCCTCTTCGATGCTCTTGATCGAACTGTCCAAGGCTTCCTTTACAAAGGCGAGCATCACCCCGAGGATTAGCCCGACAGCTATGCTTACGGCAATATTGTAAAGTTTTTGAGGTCGGACGGGCACCTTGGGAGGGCGAGCGGGATCAACCAGATGAATGTTGGTTGCGCGAAGACCGGCCGAAACCGTTGCATCCTTGAGCCGCTGCAGCAGGCTGTCATAGAGTTGCTGATTCGTATCAAACTCACGCTTCAAGAGATTGTGTTGGATCAGGAGCTGGCTCAGTGCTCCGACGCCGACCTTTTCTTTGGCTACTGCCGCAGCGAGGAGCTTTTCCCGGCCGCGCGCTGCCACGTAGTCATTCCTCAACCTCTCGACCATGCGCTTCCGTTCGGTGTCGATGAGAGATTGAATTTCGTTCACTTGGCTCCGCAACCTCTCGACTTTAGGGTGTTTCGGCCCGTATTGCTCCAAGGCGTCAACGTTTTGCGTTTTCAG
>QHZC01000275.1 GCA_003224515.1 Acidobacteriota bacterium | reverse complement strand
GGCCAAGGCCGCGCTGGCGCTGGCGGAGAGCGAAGCACGCTCCGCGGGAGTGGACGTGCCGCGCACGAGGGAAAACGTGGCGAGCGGGAATTCGAGCGCGGATGCGCAGTTCATGGGGGCGCGGGCGGACCTAGCGGGAGCACAGGCTACCTACGAGCAGGCACAGACGGCAGATTTGGCGTGGGCGCAGGCCAACGTGGAGAAGAGCCGGGCCAATGCCGAGCTAGCGAAGGCGGATCTGGCGCGCTACTTGCCGCTGATGGCCAAGGGTGAGATTTCAAAACAGCAATACGACGCAGCAAAAGCCAATGCGGACGCGACCGCGAGCGCGCTTAAGGCGGACCAAGAAAAACTGGCGCAGGCGCAACGCAACGTGGACGTTGCCAAGGCGCAACTGGACGCGGCAAAGGCGCGAGTCGAGCAGGCACGTGCGGGAGTGGCCTCGGCGCACGCGGACATCAAGCAGGTGAGCATGAGGGCCGCGGATGCGCAGGCCAAACTCGCCAAGGTGGAACAGGCCCGAGCGGCGCTCGGAGCGGCGGAATTGAACATGAGCTATACGGAGATCACGGCTCCTGTCGATGGCGTGGCCACCCACAAGCAGGTGGAGCCGGGACAGATCGTGCAGGCAGGGCAAGGATTGCTGGTGGTTGACCCGCTCGAGAACGTGTGGGTGACGGCGAATTTCAAAGAGACGCAACTGAGGAACATGAAAGCCGGGCAGAAAGCAGAAGTAAAGGTGGATACGTACGGGAAAACGTTCAGCGGACGAGTGGATTCAATCGCCGGGGCGACGGGATCCGTGTTGAGTCTGCTGCCTCCGGAAAACGCGACGGGAAATTACGTGAAAGTGGTGCAGCGGATTCCCGTCAAGATCGTGCTGGACCCGATTTCTTCCGAGAAGGCGGTTTTGCGGCCAGGAATGAATGTGGACGCGACGGTGATTACGAATTAACCGGGAATAAGGATAGCGGTTGCAACGGTAATACGTAGTACCGGCAGAGACTGAGATGCAAAGGCCATGCGAAATAAGATACTAGCCAAGTTGAGGATGCCGGACGGGACGATCAATCCCTGGGTAATCGCCGTTACGGTGACGCTGGCGACGTTCATGGCTTGGGTGCTGACGTCGTATTTGGTTTCGAACGCGATCGTGTTGCCGCTCTCGGGATGGTTTTCGGGATTGATCGGGCGGAAACGGTTCTACATGACGTGCGTGGCGATTTTTACGCTGAGTTCATTCTTGTGCGGGCTTGCGCCGAGCCTGGGCGTGCTGGTGATTTTCCGGATCTTGCAGGGCGTGGGCGGCGGCGGGTTGCAGCCGAGCGAACAAGCGATCTTGAACGACACGTTCCCGCTGGAGAAGCGTGGCATGGCGTTTGCAGTGTATGGGCTCGCAGTGGTTGTGGCGCCAACGATTGGGCCGTGGTTGGGAGGATGGATTACCGACAATTTTTCGTGGAGATGGATTTTTTACATCAACGTACCGGTGGGGATCATTTCGCTTCTGCTGACGAACTTTTTGATCAGCGACCCGCCGTACATGAAGAAAGCAAATGTGAAAGCGGGATTCCGGATCGACTACATCGGGATCGGGTTGATCAGCCTGGGTTTGGGGAGCATGCAGATTATTCTCGACAAGGGACAGCGCGAGGACTGGCTGTCATCGAATTTCATTCGCGTTTTTTTCGGGATGATGATTTTTGGGCTGATCGCGGGAATCCTCTGGGAATTGCGCGAGAAGGAGCCGGTGGTCGATTTGAGGATGCTGAAGGACCGCAATTTTGCGATCGCAACGGTGGCAATGTTTTTTCTAGGATTCGTGCTGTACGCAAGCACGGTTTTGATTCCACAGTTTCTGCAACAACTGCTGGGATACACGGCGCAACTGGCGGGAATGGCGCTGTCTCCGGGCGGAGCGGTGATCATGTGCATGATGCCGGTGGTGGGAATCTTGGTGTCGAAGGTGGACACGCGGATGCTGATTACCTTTGGTTGCATGGTGTCGGCCTCGGCGCTGTTTGTCATGGCGGGCTGGGACCTCGGGCTGGACTATGGACACGCGGTGCGGGCGCGCATGCTGCAAAGCTTTGGGCTGGCATTTCTGTTCATTCCGATCAACGTGGCGGCGTTCGCCTATGTGCCAAAAGAAAAGAGCAACATGGGCACGGGAATCATCAACCTGGCGCGGAACATCGGGGCCAGCGTGGGTATCGCGACAGTAACCACGATGCTGGACCGGCGGGCACAGTTTCATCAGTCGCGGCTGATGGAGCACGTCAACGATTTCAGCGCCGCGTATCACAACATGCTGAACGGGACGCAAGTGAAATTGATCGCGGCGGGATCGACGGCGGCGCACGCCAGCGCGCAAGCGCACGGAATGATTTACGGCACGATCCAGCGGCAGGCGGTAATGCTGGCGTTTATCGATAATTTCAAGATGCTCGGCGTGGTGTTTTTTGCGGTGATTCCGATTTTGGTGCTGATGAAGAAACCGAGAGCGCCGGCTGGAGGGGTGGCGGTTCACTGAGGAAAGAAGTTTCGGCGCCCAGGGGCGCGCAAGAGTTTTGATTCGAATGGGGGGGACGACCATGGCAACGCAAGCGGCAGTGGGAATGCAACTGAATGAAGAGAACTTGATCCGCGCCGGACAGCGAGGCGACGAGCAAGCGGTGGAAGCCCTATTTCGCCGTTATCAGCGGCCGTTGTTTCAGACCGCGCTGCGCGTGCTTGGAAACACGGAAGACGCAGAAGACGCCCTGCAGGACGGGCTTCTCTCGGCCTACCGCAATCTAAAGCGGTTCGAGGGCCGGTCGCAGTTTTCGACGTGGCTGACGCGCATTGTGATCAACGCCGCGCTGATGCGCCGGCGGAGCGCCAAGGCGCGTCCGGCGGTTTCGCTGGACGAAACGCCGCGCGAGGACGAGCTGCCCGCTTCGGAGCGCTTCGCGGATGACGGACCGAATCCGGAACAGGTTTTTGCCGGGACCGAACTGCGAGAGATGATCAGCGAGAATCTGGACGAGCTCTCACCACTTTTGCGCACCGCGTTCGTGTTGCGGGAAGTGCAGGGCTACTCGACGGGAGAAGCCGCCAAAAAACTGGGAGTGACAGAGAATACCCTGAAGGCGCGGTTGTGGCGCGCGAGACAGCAGATGGCCGAGCGGCTGGGGCGCCGTTTGCGGCGGATGAAGGATGGCATCGCAGGCGGTATGGGTGAAGCGGAGTGCAGCTACTGCTGAGGTAAGGGAAATAAGGAAGCTCAGGAAGTCAACGAGAAGGAAAGCCGGACATTCGTCCGAGCTGTTTTTTTCGCGGGACAGACGGGAGGCCTCGCAGCTAGCGAGACGCGGCGGGGTAGCGGCCGAGGACGCGGAGTTCGCTTGTGGCGGAGCGGACTTCGGTGAGGGCGGCATCGAGACGAGCGGGTGTCTCGGCTTCGACGTCGATGAAAAATTGATATTCCCAGGGGCGGCCGTGGATGGGACGGCTTTCGATCTTGAGGAGATTGACTCCGTGCTTGGCAAATGGCTCGAGGGAGGCAAGGAGCGCGCCGGGGCGGTGGGCGAGGCGCATCGCCAGAGAAACTTTGCGAGCCTCGGGGGAAATCCATGATGCGATTTCCTTTTCCGGGAGTAGAAGCACGAAGCGAGTGAAATTTTCGGCGTTGTCCTGGATGCTTTCGGCAAGAATCACGCCGCGATAATGCTCGGCAGCGCGGCGCCCGGCGATGGCGGCGCAGGATTTGTCTCCGCGAGACAGCGCTTCGCGCACGCTACCGGCGGTGTCTTCGGCGGGAACGCGCTTCCATTGGGGATGAGCAGCGAAAAAACGCTCGCACTGTGCCAGCGCCATGGGATGCGACGCGACGGACCGGATATCAGCAAGCGACGCGCCGTGAGCGGCGATGAGCTGCATTTCGATCGGCAGAATCGTCTCCGCGACAATCGCAAGCCGGCTTTCCATCAGCAGATCGAACACACGCACAACGGAGCCGGCCAAAGAATTCTCCACAGGAGCGAGGAGCGCGTCCGCGGCGCCTTCGGCGATGGCGGTGAAAGCGGCTTCAAACGTTGCGCGGGGCACGGTTCTGATGGCGCCGCCGAGAAGTTGGATTGCGGCGGCTTCGCTGAAAGCGCCGGGTTCGCCCTGAAAAGCAACGCGCATGGTGGTGCGATCGGAGGTGCTCATAGGCAGGCGCTATCTTGCAATAAGGAGGGCAAAACAAAAAGCACAGATTCGCTCCCGGCAGGGGAAAATTTGCCGAAACGCAATGAGTGCAGCGACACAACATCGAGGCGAATCGGCGGCCGAAATGGCTGTTGCTCTCCTGAAACAGAAATCCAATCTTTTCGGCAGGCGAGCCGCGGCGCGCCGCCCGCCGACTTCGAAGTGCGCTGGAGTTCCTCCCAGCGCTATACTTCCTTTCCTTACAAGAAAGGCTCCATCATGAACAGACCGGAAGCGAGCGAATATGCGGACTACTACGCGAACTACATATCGAGAGTTCCGGGGTCCGATGTATTGAGGGTTCTCGAGTCGCAGCGCTTGCAGATGCTGCAGTTGTTCGCGGGGCGAAGCGAGCGGGACGGAAGCTTCCGGTATGCGCCGGGAAAATGGACGGTAAAGGAAGTCCTCGGGCACATCACGGATACCGAGCGCATTTTTGCCTGCCGGGCATTGCGGTTCGCGCGCGCCGATCAAACGCCGCTGCCCGGATTCGAGCAGGATGACTACGTACGGAATGGCGGGTTTGGCGAGCGGACCCTTGCCGGTCTTGCCGAGGAGTTTGGGACCGTGCGCAACGCGAGCATCAGCCTGTTTCGTTCGCTGAAGGAAGACGCCTGGCCGCGGCGCGGCACCGCCAATCAGAAAGAAGTGACCGTGCGCGCCCTCGCTTTCATCACCGCCGGCCACCAGATGCACCACCGCGTCATCCTGGAAGAGCGATACTTTCCGGCCATTCCGCGCGCCTGAATCGACAGGGGAATTTACGGACAAGAGAAATTTCAATCGAATCGTGCGTATGTAACTAGAACTAAAGCAAGGCCGACAGGCGGCTCTCCAGGGTGAAAACGGCGGATGTTCGCCGTACCTTCGCCTCCAAGGCCCTCTTGCACCGGAAAAACCGAGCAACAGGCTTGCCGCGGAGGCCATAGGGGCGGAGGTTGCTAGGGGGGCGGGCGGCTGTTAAAATTCGATGTTTGCCAGGACGCAGCCGTCTGTGCCGTAAGCGCGGGCGGCTTTTTCTCCGTTTGGGATGGCGTTCGCAAAGCGAACAGCCGGCGACCCGTCTTATCGGCCTGACTCCCCTCGAGCTTTTTTCGAGTGTGATTGCGGTGAAGGGGTGCGCGACTCACTGGTCCTGGCCCCTGCGGAAGGGAGACTACGAGTGGCAAAGTACGATGTGGCGATTGTCGGAAGTGGTCCCGGCGGATACGTTGCGGCGATCCGGGCGGGCGAACTTGGTTTGAAGACCGTGGTCGTGGAAAAGGACCCCTACCTGGGCGGGACGTGCCTGCACGTCGGCTGCATTCCGACCAAGGTGCTGCTGCATCATGCCGAAGTTTACGATCAATTCAAAAATGGCGCGGAACTGGGGTTCGAGGTCAGCGGGCTGAAAATCAACTGGGCCAATGTCCTTTTGCGAAAAGACAAAATCGTCAAGAAGCATTCGAAGGGCATCGAATTTCTCTTCAAGAAGAACAAGGTGGAATGGGTGCAGGGCTGGGGAAAGT
>QHZC01000273.1:3017-5439 GCA_003224515.1 Acidobacteriota bacterium | reverse complement strand
TCTGTTCGGACCAGGGCGAGATGGCGACCTCCACGGTTCCCTTATCCCACCCGTACGGTTTCCCGCAGGTGACGCGGCTGGCGAGTTCCCGCCCGGTCATGCGCGGCAATTGCTTGGCTTCGAATACCAATTGATCCGCGGGAGTCCCATCGGTTGAAACCATTCCGCGCAGCGCGCCGACGTTTCGAATGTGGCGCACCAGCGCACGCGTATCGATGTCCCAGATCACCGGAATCTTGTGACGGTTCAGATACAACTGCGCCGTCTCCGTCGATCTCCAGTTCGAAGAAACCTGCGAAAATTCCCGCACAACGAGCGATTCGATGTAAGGCCGCGAAGATTCCTCATCTTCGACGTTCGCACCGACATTTCCAATGTGCGGATAGGTCAGGCAGACGACCTGCCCAGCATAGCTGGGGTCGGTGAAGACTTCCTGATAACCAGTAAGGCTGGTATTGAAAACGACTTCGCCGCCGCGGCGCGTGATTGCGCCCGCCGCGCGGCCGTTAAAGACGCGCCCGTCTTCCAGCGCGAGTATCGCCGGTCGGTGCTGAACTTCGGTCAGTGGGTCCTCCCGTGTTTCCCATCAAAAGGTGCCATTCACTTGGCGTTGGCTTCCGTGGTCGAAAGCGAGCCGAAATGATCCACGGGCCAGTACGCAAAGACGGCGCGGCCGTAAATAAAGCGGCTGGGTACCGGGCCAAAAACGCGTGAATCGTTGGAACTGATGCGGTGATCTCCCATGACGAAGTACTTGTCCTTCTCCACCCGCACAGGCCCAAAGTCGCTAAGGTCCTCGTATTGGGGCGGAACATAAGGCTCCGGCACAATCTTCCCGTCGACGTAGACAGCGCCCTGGCGGATTTGCACAATTTCGCCCGGCAAGCCGACCACGCGCTTAATGAACGATTTCGAGTGATCAAGCGGATACCAGAATACGACCACATCTCCGCGCCGAATCTGTTCAAAGCGATAAACAAATTTGTTGATGAAGATGCGTTCCTGGTCGGACAGCAGCGGCGCCATGCTGGTGCCTTCGACCTTTACCGGCTGGTACAAGAAAACGATGATCACCAGTGCGAGACCGATGGCGATCAGCAGGTCGCGCGCCCAGACGCGGATTTCGTTACGCAGGGAGTGCAGCGGCGCCAACCGCTCAGCGCTCGTACCTGAATCCGTCTGTTCCGTTCTCACCTTCGTCGCCACTTGGTCAGCGGCTACAACAGAAGACCATCCCGGAACTCGGGGCTCCGGTGAGGGCAGGGTCGCAGGCTGTTTCTCGTCCGGTCTATCCATTTTGGGGTGCCTTGTATTTATAGCATGGCCATCGCGGCCCGCGCCAGATGCGTTTTATCGCCGTGGCCCGCGAAGCACGAAGACTACTGTGCTTTCCTACATTCGGTGAGATTCACCGGTCTACACTGTCGTTGCTCGCCAAAGTCGGTTATTGGGCGAAAAGTGTAAGGCTTCCTGGGAACAAGGCTAGCACCTGACTATTCGCAGTCGAGGGCATAATTTAGCGAAGCCAATGCGGCGATGACGGCGGTCTCCGTGCGCAAGATCAAACGGCCGAGCGAAGCTACCAGAAAGCCACAGCTGTGCGCCGCCTCAAATTCCGCATCGGTCCAGCCGCCTTCCGGACCGATCGCCAGAATTGCTTTTGTCGCCGGCTGGCCTTCGAGAACCTTTCGCAGAGGCGAGACGGTTGTTCGCTCGAAAAGCATCACGCGCAAGCCGTCTTTAGGGCGAGCGAAGGCGAATTCTGGTCTTGCTAGATCCCCAAGCACCGGCACGCGGACGCGCCGGGATTGCTGCGAAGCTTCCGAGAGGATCTTCTTCCAGCGTTCTGCTCGCCTCGTTGCCGCGGTGAGCAGGGCCTTCTCACTTCGCTCCGCCGCGAGCGGCACAATTGTGCTCACTCCCAGCTCGGTGGCCTTTTCGATCGCCCATTCGAACGCGTCAAACTTCACTACGGACAGCAGCAACGTGACGTCCACGGCGGGGCGAACAGCGGGTAACTCCTCGATTAGGACGAACTGCACGCGATCGCGTCCCACACTTTCGATTCGCCCGAGCCACACTCGGTCGCCGTCGCTCAGCTCATAGAGCTGCCCGGTTTGGGCGCGCAACACGCGTCCCAGGTGATGTGCCGCTTCGCCTTCCATGACGGCGCTCTTACCTGTAAACTGTTCAACAAAAAATCGTCTTCGCACACGGAGATTCTATCTCAGGAGGAGTGTTACTACCCGAAGATGTCCTTTACCTTATCAAAGATCGAGGAGTTGCGATCCGCGGGCTTATTTTCCACCTTCAACGTGGCACCGAGCTGCTCGATCAATTTCCGCTGGTCACGCGTAAGCTTCGTCGGCGTCATCACAAGCACGTGATAGTACACATCACCTTTGCCGCCCCCACGCGGGTC
>QHZC01000273.1:844-3007 GCA_003224515.1 Acidobacteriota bacterium | reverse complement strand
CCGCTCTGCGTGCCTTCGGGAATTTTCAGTTTCTCTTCCCCGTTCAATCCCGGCACTTGCAATTCCGTGCCGAGAGTCGCTTGCGCGATGCTCAAAGGGATGGTGCAATACAAGTCCGCGCCACGCCGTTCGAAGAATGGATGCTCCTTGACTTCGAGCACGACGTACAAATCGCCCGCCGGCCCGCCGTTCGGCCCGGGCTCACCTTCGCCGGCGACACGCAGCCGCGTTCCGGTATCGACGCCAGGTGGAATCCGCAGTTCGATGGTCCTTTCGCGCTCGAGGCGTCCCTGACCGCGGCACTCCAGGCAGCGCTCCTTCACAATCTGTCCCGCACCCTGGCACGCCGGGCATGTACGCGTGATGGTAAAGAATCCCTGCTGATACGCCAACTGACCGCGGCCGGCGCACGTTTGGCAAGCCTGAACGCCAGTGCCCGTTTTCGCGCCGGTGCCGTTGCATGCCTGGCAGTATTCCTGCCGCGGCAGCTTAATCTTGGTGGTCACGCCCGCGGACGCTTATTCAAACGTGAGTGACATGTCGTAGCGTAAATCGGCCCCGCGCTTTGCGCGGCTGCGTCCGCGACGCCCGCCGCCTCCGAAGAGATCCTCGAAGCCAAAGAAATCTCCGAAAATGTCGTGGAAATCCTGGAAGACGGTGTGGTCAAATCCCTGACCGGCGCCGGCGCTGGAAAGACCCGCATGACCGTACGTGTCGTAAATCTGCCTCTTCTGCGCATCGCTCAGCACACTGTAGGCTTCGGTGCATTCGCGGAACTTTACTTCCGCATCGGCTTTGTTTTCCGGATTGCGGTCAGGATGCCATTTCAGCGCCGCTTTGCGGTAGGCGGACTTGATTTCCTCGACCGCAGCTGTTCGCGCCACGTCCAGAACTTCGTAGTAATCTCTCTGATTCCCTTTGGCCATGGAAACTCTCAATCTCCTTTAGTTCACTGCTTCTTTCGATGCGGGGGTCGGATGCACCGCTACACGGACCATTGCCGGACGCAGCACCCGTCCATGAAATACATATCCCGGCTGAAACACCTGCAGAATGGTGCCTTCTTCGTGGTCTGTAGTCTCAGCGCGATCCACAGCCTGATGCAGGTGCGGATCGAATCGTTTTCCCGCCGGCTCGATACGCTCTACTCCGAGCTTCGTCAGGCTTTCCAAAAACTGCTTGTGGATGAGCTCAAACCCCTTGCGGTAACTGTCGTATTCGGCCTCGCGGTGCGCGGCCAGAGCGTGCTCAAATCCGTCAATAATGGGAATAAGGCCTTCGATCACACGGGCCGTGGCGCGCTTGGAATCTTCAAAACGCTCCTTCTCGATCCGCTTACGGTAATTGTCGAAGTCGGCTTGCCGCCGCAGCAAGGTCTGACGCAATTCTTCGAGGTCTGCGGACAACTTGGCCATCTCCGCGTCGGCTTTCACCGTATCCGCAGCAACGGCCTGAGCTTCCGCGGATTGTTCGACGTTCGCGCTGCCATCGTCCTTCTTGACGTTGAGATTGATCTCCACTTCCTTGTTACTCACTTTATCAATTCTCCTGTACCAAATTTTCTCAAGTCTTGCTGAGCGCTTCGCTGAAAAGCTGCGCCACGTAAGCGACGGCGGTCATGGCCCGCTCGTAGTGCATTCGCGTCGGTCCCAGCACGCCAAGCGAACCCTGCACCAAATCGTTCCTGGTGTAGGCGGCGCTGATCAGAGCCAAGTTTTCGCCTGCTTCCGAGATCTCCTTGACACCGATTTGTACGTGCACCGGTTCGGGTGTCTCAATGCAAGCATTCAGCACGGTCACGAGCCGGTGCTTCTCTTCGATGGCCGCCAGCAAATCACGCAACTGCGCCTGGTCCACAAACTCGGTGGCTCCAATAATCTGCGCGGTGCCTTCGACATGCACGTGCAGTGCGGATTCATCTCCCAACACCGCCGGGTCACACAGGGTCAGAGCGCTCTGAGCCATGCCTTCGTAGCGCTCGCGCTCCGTTGCCAGCTTCTGCAAAAGGTCGCCCCGAATCGCTTCCAGGGTCCAGCCGGAATAGTGCCGGTTCAAAAACTCTGCCGTCGCGTCCAGCTCATCTTGGGTGAACAACCTGCTTGGCCGCAGGATCTTGTCACGCGTATTCCCGCCCGGCGAGATCAGCACCACCACCACGCGACC
>QHZC01000273.1:0-790 GCA_003224515.1 Acidobacteriota bacterium | reverse complement strand
GGCCGTTGGAAACCTCCGCCAGCACGTGTCCGGCGCGTTCGGTGATTTCCGCTGCACTGGTCGCACCACCCATCTCCCTCTGAATCCATTCGCGGTCCACCGCGCTGATCGTGGCCTGCGACGCAATCTCTTGGGCAAAAAACCGGTAGGCCGCGGCCGTCGGCACGCGCCCCGCCGAAGTGTGGGGCTGATACAGAAAACCGCCATCCTCCAGGTCCGCCATGACATTGCGAATCGTCGCGGTGCTCAGCACCTCCTCAAAACCTTTCGAAATCGCGCGCGAGGACACCGGCTCGCCCGTCTCGATGTACGCGCGCACGATGTCCGCCAGAATCTGGCGGTTCCGCCGTTCCTGGAGCGCCGAATCCCTCATAGCAGCACTCTACTCCTAGTGCTAAAGAGCGCTCCCTATATTGTAGGAAGCGTGCCAGGCGGGGTCAATATGGGGTCAATTATATGTCCCCTTCCGCAGCACGGTAAAAAACGGAAGGGGCAGGATTTGCCCTGCCGCTTAAACCTAGCCTGGTCAATTCCGTGCCCTGCGAACCGAACTAATTGTTGTCGATTTGGGCGCGCTGGAGCTTGTCGGAATAATCGATGTACACGGTTTTCCACTCGGTGAAAAAATCGATCGCGGCGACGGCTGCTTCGCGATGGCCGTTGCCCGTTTGCTTTGTGCCGCCGAAGGGCAGGTGGGTCTCTGCGCCGATGGTAGGCGCGTTTACGTAAACAATTCCGGTGTAGAAATCGCGAGTGGCCTGGAAGGCCCGGTTTACGTTTCGCGTGTAGA
>QHZC01000270.1:3401-4724 GCA_003224515.1 Acidobacteriota bacterium | reverse complement strand
CGCTGCTGCAGAAGTTGCATAATTTTCAGCGTCGGCGACTCACGCAGATCATCCACATCCTTTTTATAGGCAACACCGAGAACCAGAATTCGGGAGCCTTTCATGCTCTTTTTGTGATTGTTCAGCGAATTGGCGACCGCGTCGACGACGTGGTACGGCATCGCGGTATTGACTTCGCCAGCAAGCTCGATGAAGCGCGTCGCGAAATCATATTCGCGGGCTTTCCAGGAAAGGTAGTACGGATCCACAGGGATGCAGTGGCCGCCCAGGCCGGGACCGGGGTAAAACGGCATGTAGCCAAAGGGTTTCGTCGCTGCCGCGTCGATCACTTCCCAGATATCGATGTTCATTCGAAGGCTGAGCTGTTTGAGCTCGTTGACCAGCGCGATGTTCACGCAGCGGAAGATGTTCTCGAGCAGCTTGGCCATCTCCGCGGCGCGCGTCGAGCTGACCGGAACGACGCGAGCAACGACCTGCGCGTAGAGTGCTTGCGCGGCGCGGCCGCTCGGGGGATTCAAGCCGCCAACGACCTTGGGAATCTGAGCCAGCCCGAACTGCTTGTTTCCGGGATCCTCGCGTTCCGGCGAAAAGGCCAGGAAGAAATCGCAGCCGATATTTTCATTTTCCTGGCCGGTGGCAAGGGGACACCGCAATCCGCTTTTTTCCAGAATGGGGAGAACCAGCTCTTCGGTAGTGCCCGGGTAAGTCGTCGATTCGAGGACCACAAGCTGTCCTTTTTGCAGATGGGGATAAATAGAAATGGCGGTCTGCTCGACGTAGCTCAGATCGGGTTCGCGGCGCTCATCGAGCGGCGTGGGAACGCAGATGAGGACGGCGTCGGCTTCCTTCAGCTTCTCGAAATCGTTGGTCGCGCTGAAATGCCTGCTGTTGACGAACTGCTGGATCTTGTTCCGAGGAATGTGCTCGATGTAGGACTTGCCGGCATTGAGCTTGGTCACTTTGTGGGGATCGGTATCAAATCCCGTGACTTTGTGGCCCGCTTCGGCGAAGCGCAGCGCCAGGGGCAAGCCGACGTAGCCGCAGCCAATGATTCCCACTTTGAGGTGGGCGCCTTTGAAAAACTCCGGTTTCCTGTCGATTGGCATGAGTTCCGTCGCACTCCTGTTTATGTCTGACCGCCGAACGGTCAAGGGATTCACGTTTTCGGGGATACCACGCTGTATGCGACCCCAAACCGGTCGGGGCCAGCAAGCCACAGGACCGACGTGAAAGAGACAAGTAAATATAGCAGGTTCCGCGCAAACAAAAAAAGGCGCGCATTTTCGGTTGTTACAGCTTGTTAAGGGAGGTTGCCGCAGGAAG
>QHZC01000270.1:0-3166 GCA_003224515.1 Acidobacteriota bacterium | reverse complement strand
GCGCGAATACTGGAAGCAGGGCCAGGTGGATTTGCATGCGGGGATTTTGTGCGCGCTGGGAATGCTATTCGGGGCCTATGCAGGGAGTCTAATCGCGCTCCCCATGCCGTCTCGGAACTTGAGAGGATTATTCGGTTGCTTCCTCATGCTGGCGGGATTTCTACTCTGGAGGAAAGCGCGGCTTGATGGGCGTGCCGATGGCCGAGCAGAGGAGAAGACTCGTGGCTAAGGCTAAGGGATTTGGCCGAGGCGTTGGCATCTTCGCGATCGCTTTCGTGTGTGGCGTGGCCTCGGGAATGTTCGGGGTCGGCGGTGGCGTCCTTTTGGTGCCTCTCCTCGGGCTGTTGTTTGCCTTCAGCCAGCATCGCGCGCAGGGAACGTCTTTGGTTGCGCTGATACCCCCTACCGGAGTGCTGGCGCTGATGAGCTATTCGAAGGAAGGATTGGTTTCGTGGAAAACCGGGTTGCTGCTGATCCCGGGGATATTTTTGGGCGGCATCGCCGGGGGAATCCTGGCGAAGAAGATCAAGGCGCGAAGCATGCGCCAGGTTTTTGCGGGGATCCTGGTTTTACTCGGGGCGTGGCAGGCCCTGGGTGCTTGGCGCTAGGAGACGGATAATCCAAATGGTCGATTTGCACTGTCACATTCTGCCGGGTCTCGATGATGGTCCGGCCACCATGGAAGAATCTATGGCCATGGCGGAGTCGGCGATTGCCGATGGAATTACGCACGTTGTCGCGACGCCGCACTCCAACAGCCAATACCATTTTGACTTCACGCATGTGCGTGAACTTCGCGACGAACTGCAGGGCAAAATTGGTGAAAAGCTGAAAATCGCCACCGGCTGCGATTTTCATCTCAACCCGGAGAATCTGGGATCGTTACGCAAGGATGCCCCGCACTATTGCATCAATCAGCGCGATTTCCTGCTCTTGGAGTTCAACGAGTTTTCGATCCCGCCTTCGATGGACCAGACGTTGCACCAAATTCAGCTTGCAGGTGTCCGGCCGGTGATCACCCACCCGGAGCGCAACGGCATTTTGCGCTCGCGTCCGGAGCGCCTGAAAAAGTGGGTGCGCCAGGGCTGCTTCGCTCAGGTGACCGGAGGCGCGCTGACAGGAGGCTTCGGCGCCGGTTCGCAGCAGGATGCGCTGCGATGGATCGGTGAGGGCCTCATCCATTTCGTGGCCAGTGATGCGCACAATACGCGAACTCGGCCGCTTCGTCTGCAACCTGCATACAACGTAGTCGTCGATCAGTTCGGTGAAGAGAAGGCCCGCGCTCTGTTTCAGGATAATCCGCTCGCGGCTTTTGAGGGGCGACAGTTGCCGCACGTTCCCGAAGTAGAAGATGAATTGCCTCTGCCGCGTCGCAAGCGCTTTTTATTTTTATGACTCCTTCCGTTGGAGTGCGAGAGGTGGGCTACCGCTTTTGCAGTCGAGAGATGGCGCCGTCGAAAAAGAGGGAACAAGCTCCCGCACTGCAAAATCACTGAGCCGGATGCAGGGGCAGGCCCGCCCAGGCGTTCACGAGGCCAAGAACTTCGCGCAGCACGTCGAGAGCATCGCTGGTGGTTCGCCACCAGTGCCGGGGATCGAAGGGATCGCCGGAGGCGGCGCGTACGATAGCCCGGCCCTGGCCAGGAACGAGCTTGCGCCAGAGCAGGCGAACGCGGCGGGTATGAGCTTTTGTCGTGACAAGAATCACGGTGCCGTCCTTCCCTCTTGCGAGAGCAGGTGCAATGACTTTGATTTCGTCGGCGGTATTCACGATCGGCGGTTCGAGGACGTGAATCGCTTGCGGCGGCACGGCTTCGTGAATCAAAACCAGCTTGTTGTAATAATCCTCGCCGGCGAAAGGGATGCCCATCTCTTCCAGAGTTTCGCCGGGCTCCGTGGAATGAGTCAGCCAGATTTCCGGCGCATACCCTTCGCGGTAGAGTTTCGCCGCCTCGATGGCCCGCAGCGGCATTGCGCCGCTGAGCACAACAACTGCCCGGGCTTTCCCAAGCGGGTCCTCCACCACCAGCCAGCGGCCGACGCCGAAGAAGATCACAAGGGCAAGGACCAAACCGCCACCACTGGCGGCGAAAAGAATACGCAGTGCACGGGAACGCGGCCGAGAAGCCGTAGCGGGATTGTCCGGGCTTGCCATTTGGGAACTGGCGCATGCTATCCTGCCCCCGTCGAAGTGGTCAATCGGCGGCGCCCGGACAGCTGGTAATGCTTTTTGAGACGCTGCGCGTAACCAGGGGATTGCAGGATGGACTTGAATAGATCCAGAAGCACAGGCGCGTAGGGGGTCTGCTCGGTCAGGGGATCGAGAAAGGCGCCGCCCATTGGGAGCCATCCCAGGCGGGAGCTCTGGCCCATTTCTGGTAGAGCTCCACACTTTCCCAGCCATAGTTGATGGCGGCCCAAAACTTCCAGCCCGTCTCGGGTCGGAGCACGACAACCATCACCCGACGACAGTCACAGTTTGGCTCATTGCAATATAGAGCTCGATAAAACCATACTCTCCGTTGGGCAGATCGTCTCTGCCGGTGGCGGTCAGCGATCGGGTCTCGCTTGCTCCCAGTTCCGGGAACCTTTCCATAAACGGGGTCATGGGCATGGCGGGATTGTATCTCGGATTCCGGTGACAAGGGCAGAAGGGTGGCCATCGAGAGAGCCAAGAAAATAGTTCACGCGCATCAGCGCCCACCCGCATCACCGCCTCGATGAACTGCTTCCCGGCAAGTGGATCGTTGCGCAGCGGGAAGTCTCCAGCGCTTAGGAAGAAACGTAAAGCAACTTCTGGAGTTTCTTTCTGGCGGAAGGCTTAAGGCTGGCAACATAGCCGCTGAGTTCATACGGGTTGAAAATCTCCCACACCGCCGCTTGAAAGCGCGGGAGCTCGGCAGCGAACTCGGGGTCTTGGTCTGCTGCCTTGGCAAAATTCAATAGCTTCTCGCCGACCAAGTAGTCCAGCGCGCTCTTGACGCCGAAACGCTCACGAATCGTGTGAGTGGCCTCGCACTGCTCTTGCCAGATCTTGTGGAAGTCCATATGAAGCTCCATGGAGGGTAACTATATCGCTGGGCGCCTGCCATCAGCAAGACCGCGACGAAGGAATCTGCAGACGGTAATCTGGATTCGCCGGACGGGTACCTTAAAACTGAATTCG
>QHZC01000034.1:3355-4463 GCA_003224515.1 Acidobacteriota bacterium | reverse complement strand
GAAGACCAACGTCCATCCGGGTGCGCGCGATCACTTCTCACTACAGAGGGTTTGCTGGCCAGGAGCAAAGAAGTTTCAAGTTCACAGGCATGTCCCATCCCGCCAAGACCACTTTGCCGAATTAGGCCTAGTTGTTCCACCGCCGCATTCCAATAAGTCACAAGTACGATTCTTGCCCTCGGGAATTGCAGGCGGCACTTCGTAAGCACGATATCGAGGGCAGACACATTGCCTCCATGCGAGTTCAGCACCAGCAGCTTCGCAAAACCAGCCTGCACAATCGATCCAATGATTTCTGTAGCCAGAGCGAGGTAAGTCTCGACTGAAGCTGTGATTGTGCCGCTGAAGCCCATGTGATGTGTTGACAAACCTAACCACTGTGTTGGTAGAACGAGGAGGCGTTTATCACAGCGCTCATCAAGCCGCCGCGCAAGCTCCGTAGCGATCCAAGCATCGGTTTCAAGAGGCAGATGTGCGCCGTGCTGCTCCATGGCCCCAAACGGAGCCACGACGACCGTTCCCGGATCAAGCGCCTTTACCTCCTGCCAGGTCATCTCGGCAAGCATCATCTGAGCGTCTCCTCCGTTGTTGTCGTGTATGAGTATCCCAGATTGTACTTTGCCTGGTCGTTGAAGCACTCCATGTTCAGCAGACTGAACACTTTCTTCATTCTAGGAAGATGAAAGGTTGACCTTCGATCTTTCGCGACTTTATGCTCGCGAAAAGAATGCGAGGAGGTCCATCCCCCTTGAGATTAGCGGCGTTGCTCCTATCGATGCTCAGTCTGAGCACGCCAATACAAGGCGCGGCTACGAAGGTTCGGATCAGCGCCTGGTACTGGCTAAACTCCGCTCCCAGGTCGGACTGGGAGGGAGATTTTGTCACGATGCATAACCTGGGATTCACTGATGTCGTCCTTTGTTGGGGGATCGATAGCGCAGCCTTTGGCAAGAGAATCGACGATAGCCGCTACGCCATGGAAATGGCCCATAAGGCCGGAATAGGCGCCTACATTCTGTTGTGGCATCCATACGCCAACTCCCTGGAACGAAATCCCAAGTACATGCAGGTGGACTCAGCAGGACGTCTATTGCCGACCTTTGACGTT
>QHZC01000034.1:1273-3302 GCA_003224515.1 Acidobacteriota bacterium | reverse complement strand
GTACCCATTTCGGGCACGGGTTGCCGAGAAAACCGGCTGATCCATATTGGAAAGAATGGCGAGACATTCGAACTCAGTGGTGGGAACATTGGGCACGAGACACGACTCATTTTATCCGAGAGATTGATCCAAACCTGCAGCATTTGATTTACCTCGAAGACATCGCTGGCCAGATCCTCAACGCCAACTTGAACGACACCGTCGGGGTCGACTTCGCGCGAGTCTCCCATCATTTCGATGCAGTGGGCGGGTATACATTCAGCAATTGGGATGCATCTCCCGGTTCCGGATTGAAAATGGCGGAGCAAGCGCAAAAAGTCTTAGGTGACTTACGGAGTGTGCTGGGACCAAATCAATTGATCATCTACACTTTTTGGGTGGCGAACAACGGAAAGAACGTGCCACGTCCGGCGCAATATCCGACAGCGGACCAGATCAGGTTAGTGTGCCAGGCGGCACTCAAGTCGGGTATTCGCTATTTGGATATGTATGGATTCCGGATTGGACAATCGGGTGTACGCCTCGAAGATTTCAGCGGAAAAGCCCCGGGAACGGAATCTACGTATCCCCTTAGATTCTCTGAAGAACTATCTCATTTCCCTAAATGAGAGATGAACCAGAGCCTTGTATAACTAACGCCGGTGACCGCCTTCAAGACTTATGCTCCAGGCACTTCTCGCGCACCCACTACGAAGGCTGAGTTCCCTACTCTTATCCTGTTATTGTTGCCCACGGTCGTGACGAGCACATTGGGGAGATCCGTGCGTGTGAGTGGCTATATTCTATACGTCGGCACCTACACCATTCGCGGTAGCAAAGGCATCTACGCATTCCGTTTCGATTCTGGATCGGGTCGTCTGAATCCGCTTGGCCTGCAGGCGAAGACCGAAAATCCTTCGTTCTTTACAGTCGATTCGAAGCGGTCTCTTTTATATGCCGTCAACGAGATCAATGACTATCGGGGCACCCAGAGTGGCTCGGTTTGTGCGTACAAGGTCGATGGCAAAAATGGGCGATTGCACGTGCTAAATGAGGTGTCATCCAAGGGAGCGGGACCGTGCTACGTATCCCTCGACAAAACCGGCCGATACGCCTTCGTCGCGAATTTTCAAAGCGGAAGCATCGCCGGATTTCCCGTTCTGGAGGACGGGCGATTGGGACGGGCATCGGTCTTCGTTCAGGGTTACGGATCCAGCGCAGATTTGGTGCGCCAAAAAGAGCCCCATGCGCACTCGGTAGCGACATCACCCGATAATCGGTTCCTAGTTCTTGCTGATCTCGGTTTGGACAGACTGTTCGTGTATCCATTTAATTCTTCAAGCGGGCAAGTCACGGAAGCTGCAGTTCAGGTGATGCGGACTAGAGCAGGAGCTGGTCCTCGGCACTTCAGCTTTCATCCGAACGGACGGCAACTTTATGCAGTCAATGAAATCGATTCCACGATAACCGTGTTTGCCTATGAAATGACGCTGCGGAAATAGGGCTCGATTCTGCTGCGAGATTTCTCTACGTTTCCAACCGTGGACACGACACAATTAGCGTTTTTCGTATCGGCAAGCGAGGTACACTGACGATGGCAGGAAACTTTCAAACGGGCGGAAGGTCGCCTCGGACGTTCACGATCGATCCCACTGGTAGGTATCTGCTTGTGGCCAACGAACGTTCCGACCGTGTCGTCGTCTTGAAGATCGATCCTGAAACCGGTGCTCTGGACCCAGCTGGCCAGTTGGTCAACGTGCCTTCCCCCGTCTGCCTCGCCTTTTTAGACCGAACTAACTGGCATTTCGGCCGGCACCCTTAGACGCATTCGGCCACCAATTCCTTTGCTCCCCAGAAGTTGAGTTCCCGTCCAGGGCGCGAGGATCAGTTTCAACCCAAAAGGGGTCAGATTTCGTCCATAATACTGGACGACGATCCAGCTTTGGCTTGACGCGTGTTATGCGGCGACAAAAACTAGGCTCGCCTTTCTTGATTTGCGCAGGGCCGAGCGGAGCGCACGTAAGGGTCCAGTGAGGCGCGGAAAGGAGAC
>QHZC01000034.1:527-1191 GCA_003224515.1 Acidobacteriota bacterium | reverse complement strand
GCCGCAAGCTCAACATTCCCAAGAGCACCACACATGTTTTGGTTTCTACGCTTGATCAATTAGGGTGCATCAAGCAGCAGCGGTCTTCGCGACGGTTTCAGCTAAGCCCCAAGATGTTCGGTTTGGGTAGAAATGCCCTAACAGCCACCGCTCTTCCTGAAGTCGCCCTCCCACGTCTCCGCTGCTTGACACAGGAGACTCGGCTCACCGCGCATGCCGGCATTCTGGAAAAGAACCGTGTGGTGTTCGTGCAGAAGGTCGACGGACCGGGAATCATTAAATTCGACACTTACATCGGAAAGTGTTCGGAATTGCACTGCACCGCCCTTGGAAAAGCGGTTCTCGCATTTCAACCTGACGAAACCATCCAAAATGTTCTAGGCAATTACAGCTTTGACAGGTTCACCAAGCGGACCATCTCATCGCAAGCTGCCTTTTTGAATGAATTGGCGCGAGTCCGGCAGCAGGGTTATTCGATGGACGATGAGGAAGAAGAGCTCGGAATCCGCTGCATCGCTGCTCCAATATTCGCTTTCGGATCAGTGCTAGGAGCGGTGAGCGTTACCGGCACGACGGCACAGATAAGGATGGATGAGCTGGACAGATTGATCACCGCGACGAAATCCGCAGCCGCTAAGATCTCCGCGGTAGCTGCCGACGTCTG
>QHZC01000034.1:0-427 GCA_003224515.1 Acidobacteriota bacterium | reverse complement strand
GCACCACCGCGCATCCATTCGCAAACCGTATTGGAACCTTGGTGAAGTGGTGCTCATAGTAGAGCGGGCCAATGATGTCGTGGTCCACCGCGTTGGCTAGTCCAGGTGTTGCGATGGCCAGGTGCAGCATGGCAGAGGCTCCCTAATCCATCTCGAGATTACTGCCGATCGTGCATTGCAATCCCGCTGTCGCTGCCATTTCCGCAATTTCCAGCGAGCGCAGGATCCCGCCGTTTTTTCCCGGGTAGATGCTGATCAGATCGCAGGCATTGGCTCGAATCGCCTCCATCGCATCCTGTCGGGTGAATACAGACTCATCGAGCATAATGGGAATCGATGTGCGCCTGCGTAAACGCAGGCAGCCCTGGAAGTCGCCCCGCCGTAGTGGTTGCTCAATGGCGTTAACGTTAAGCCGTTCCAAATAAGG
>QHZC01000269.1:450-14231 GCA_003224515.1 Acidobacteriota bacterium | reverse complement strand
AACAGGGATTCAAGGGCGTGCTTCTGGCCCTAGGGCTGTACATGGCGCTTCTGTTGCGTTTAGTACAGAATGCTCAACGCGCGAAAGATCGCGCGGGAATGTTTCTGGTCATGGGCGTCGCAGCGGCGCTGGGGTTTCATGTGCTAGTAAACGTGGCCATGGTCATCGGAGCTATGCCGGTAACCGGCATCCCTTTGCCGTTGATGAGTTACGGAGGCTCCGCCACTTTGTTTGTTTTCCTGGCGATTGGCCTGGTGATGAATGTCCGGCTTCGTCGCTTCGTCAACTGACCAAGCTGCCAGTGCCGTGTGACGTTTCCGCTTCGCCGGAGCGCACCGGAATAGAATTTGCATTGGAAATTGTCGATCCCGGCTCGGCCGGAGTCGCAACTAAGAAGGATCTATAGTGAGGACAGCATCGTCCGCCGATCGCCCGGCTTGTTTCCGGCGACGGACCAGCCTCGAAAGACTGAGGAAGTCTCTTCCCTCTGGCTTCGAACGCCAAGCCACTTCCCTACAAGTGTGGCCGACGTGCGTCCCGGCATTGCCGGGAGCGGCGCCGATCTTTGGGAACTCCGACGGGCAGAAGCTCGCGGCGATGCGTCCTGTCGGTCCCGGCCAAGCTGGGGCTGCACAGAAGAGTGATTCCGGCCACGCCGGGATCACGCATAAGGAGTTTTCATGTCGAAAGAATTGGTTATCTCCGCGGCCTCCCACGAACGGCGGGTCGCGATTCTCGAAGAAGGTCAGTTAGTCGAAATCTACATCGAGCGGGAAAAAGAATTCGCGCTCGTCGGCAGCATCTACAAAGGAAAAGTCACCCGCGTCCTCCCCGGCATGCAGTCCGCTTTCGTGGACATTGGTCTCGACGGCGATGCCTTCCTGTACGTCAGCGACGTTTTCGAAAACCTCGAGGACTACGATCCAGGGCATCCGCACGAGCAGCCGCAAGCCTCCGCGCCGGCGCTGCCGCCCGCGAATGGCTCGGCGGTAGACCTGCTTCCCGGTGAATCCCTGGCCCGGGCCACGGAACATCACGAAGAAGCGCACCACGAGGAGTTCCACCAGGACGAAGCTCAGCACGCTGACGGGCGGCACGCTTCCCGCGAAGAAGCGTCCGCCACTGAAGGCGAACATCTCGAGGAACATCGCGACGCGGTTCCCTCCGCTCCCATGGAAGAGCAACTCGCCGAAGGGGCAGAGGATCGCCAGCCGGATTCCAACGCTTCCGCGCCCCAGAACTTCGCCCCGCGTTACAATCCCACGCAAAACTATCCTGCCCGCAGCGGTAACGACCGCCCGGGCCAGAATTTTGGCCGTGGTAGTGACCGAAGCGGAGAGCGTGGCGGGGATCGCGGCCGCGGTGGTCGTTGGGGACGCCGTGGCGGACGCCATCGCGGAGGCCGCCCGCAGGGTGGCCCAGGCGTGCGCAATCTGCCTCCCTCGAAATATGCATCACCACAAGGTGGCGAGTCCCGTGGATTTGATAATCGCGGCGCACAGCCGCGCAGTTACGATAACCGGCGTGCGGAAGCTCCGCGCAGCCCCGGGCCTTCGGTGACGAATGGCACCGAAGAAGAGATTATTCTTCCGGGCGAATCGCTGGCAAAATATCGCGGCAAGCCCGCGGTTGCGCCCACACCTGCTCCTAGTGTGGAGCACGAGACACGCGAGCAGCAGACCGCCGTCGAAGAAAATGCATCGCGCGCAACCGGCAATCTACCCGCCACGGCTCCGAGCGGCGGCAGCGTTCCTCGTCGATTCTCCGGCGGGTTGCCCCGCTGGCTCCTGGCCGATGCCAGCGCTGAAGCCGAAGCAGGGCCCTCGCGAGAAGTTGCAGGCGCCGGGGAGGAAGCTTCTGCCGCTGGCAGTGTGCTTGCGGAACCTTCACAGGAGACGGCTGGTAACAATGTGGAAGCCGTCAGGAATGACGCTGAACTGAACGAAGATCAAGTCGCCGCACTCGCCTCCGGTTTCGTCGAGGCCAAACACGAAGAGACACAGGAAGAAGCGGAAGCCGATGCGATCGTCGGCGGCGCCGAATTCGACGAAGAAGAAACCGAAGAACAAGCTGAAGAAACAACAGTCGCTGAAGTCTCGGAACTCTCCGAGGAAGACGTCGAGGAAGTTGAAGCTGGACGCGCGGCCAACCGGGCGGAATTCGCCGCGGACGTGGCACAGGAACACGCTGAGCGCGACGCCGCGCATGGAGCGAACGAACACGGCGAGCATGAACAGGTCGAGCACGAACACATCGAGATGGAGCATGTCGAAGAGGAAGCGATATCTACAGCCTCTGCAGCCTCCCCCCAAGCCCTCCGGGAAGGCACGGCGGCCATCGAAGACGACGAGATTCTTCTCCCCGGCGAAACTCGTGCCCCGCGCGTTGGCGGTCCAGCGGCTCCACGGGAAGATTTCCCGCGCGACTCCGTCCGCATCGGCGGCAACCCGCGTTCGCGCTTCCAGCGGCCGTTCCGCGGCGGTGGACGTGACCGTGGCCGCGATACCCGTGGCGGACGTCCGGATAGCCGCGGTGGCCGTCCCGATCGCGGTGGACGCGCCAGCAGCGGCGGAACGCGTTTCGAACGCCGTCCCGGTGGGCCCAGACATGACCGTGGTTATCAGGGGGGACGTTCCAGCCCGTCGCGCCGCCCGCAGCTCATTTCCGAAATGCTGAAGGCCGGTCAGGATGTGGTCATACAGATCGCCAAGGAGCCTTTGGGCAAGAAGGGCGCGCGGATTACCAGCCACGTCGCTTTGCCGGGGCGTTTCCTGGTGTACATGCCCACGGTCCATCACACCGGCGTCTCGCGCAAAATCATCTCCGCCGAAAACCGCTCGCGGCTCCGGCGCCTGGTCAACGAAACCGGCGGTGCCTATCCAGGTGGCTTTATCGTCCGCACCGCAGCGGGTGGTGCCACCGATGACGAGATTCGCACCGACATCGAGTTCCTCGGCAAGACCTGGAACGAAATCAAGGAACGCAGCGAGCAGCGCAAAGCCCCCGCTTTGCTCCACCGCGATCTCAACCTCGTCGAGCGCATCCTCCGCGATTACGTGAGCGACGATTTCACCGGCATTTGGATCGACAATGAAGAAGAGTACGGCAAGATCGTCGAGTTCGTCAGCCGTTTCCAGCCGAAGCTCGTCAACAAGGTCAAGCTGTACTCCAAGGAAACGCCGATCTTCGAAGAGTTCGGCATTCAGCACGAGCTCGACAAAGCCCTGCGCGCCAAAGTCTGTCTCAAGTCCGGCGGCTACATCGTCATCAACCACACAGAGGCGCTCGTGGCCATCGACGTCAACACCGGCAAATTCGTCGGCAAAGGCTCCACGCGCCTTGAGGACACCATCGTCAAGACCAACCTCGAAGCCGTCAAGGAGATCGTCCGCCAGATTCGCCTGCGCGACCTCGGCGGCATCATTGTTGTCGACTTCATTGACATGGAAGAGCGCCGCAATCGCGAAAAAGTTTTGTCCGCGTTGCAGCAGGCTCTCGAGGAAGACAAGGCCCCGTCAAAAGCGCTTTCCTTCAACGAGTTCGGTCTTGTCTGCATCACCCGCAAGCGCACCAAGCAAGCGCTCGAGCGCGTCCTCTGCCAGCCTTGCCCGTACTGCACCGGCTCCGGCATGGTCAAGTCCATCCCCACGCTCTGCTACGAAATCCAGGCTGAAGCGCGCAAGATGGCCACGGCCGATCACGAAGGCCCGAACCTTACGATTCGCGTTAATCCCGAAATCGCCAAAGCGCTGAAGACCCGCGAGTCCATGCTCATCGACGAGCTCGAGCAAACCTCGCACAAGCACATCATCATCCAGTCCGATGCCACGCTGCACTGGGAGCAATACGACATCTATTAATCTGGGTTCAGCAGAAACCGACGGGCCCGGGCGCGCTGACCGTCCGGGCCTTCTTCTTTGGTATTCCTTTGGCCTGCCAGAGCTTGCATTTCCTCCCAGGAATGGAAAAGGCCGGGACCAAAAAAACTGTAACTATGGGCGCTGAAAACCAGTAAGTAGGTATAGAGAGTGGCAAATGGAGCTGCTGGAGCGGTTCGCGGCGGGCGACCCGGAAGCCTTCGAGGCGCTGTTTCGAGGGTACCAGAAGGAAGTCTACGCGTGGATTGTCCGCATCGTCCGTGACCACGGAATTGCAGAGGATCTTACGGTGGAAACTTTCTGGCGCATTTACCGGTCCCGAGCGCGCTTCGATGCAGCCGGCAATTTCCGTGCCTGGGCGCGCCGGATCTCCACCAACGTCGCTCTCGACTATCTGCGTCATTCGCGCCGCGAAACCGAGCTTCCCGAGGATCTCCCTTCGGCAAACGCCGGGGATCCCGCGGTCCGCCGGGAAGCTCGCGAGCGGATCAAGGAAGCCTTCCAGGAGCTTCCGGCAAAATATCGCTTGGTGGCCACGCTGGCCTTGATCGAAGAGCAGCCGTACAACGACATCGCCGAAGCCGCGGGCATCTCCGCTGCGCTTGTCAAGGTCCGCGTGTTCCGGGCCGTTCGAATGCTGCGCAAGAAACTCAATTCCTTGGGAGTGGAGGCCAACGCGAAATGAGCAACGAAGAAAGTAACAAAGAGATGAAAGAGCTCCTCAAGCAAGCGATCGCGCCCGCAAAGGACACCGAACTCCGCCGCGACCTCTGGCCGCAAATGCTCCGCAAGCTCAAGGAGCAACCGGCCCCTGTAGTCAGTGTCCCTTGGTTGGATTGGGCGCTCGCTGCGATTTTGGGCGCGGTCCTCGTTTTCTTTCCGGGTTCTATCCCGACGTTGCTGTATCACCTGTGAAGCTGGAGGCCTTGTGAATCAACACATTTATCTTCGCGCGTACATGGCGGGCATTGTTGTGCCCACGGTTTTCCTCCTCGTCGTCGCCACTGTTTTTACCATGGCTCGCTACGTCTACAACATCCCCGTTCCCGTGGAGCGGGTTATCGTGTTCCCGATGGCCGTGGTGCCCAATGCGTGGGGCCTTTGGAATGTCCTGTTCATGGCGCTGCGCTCTCGCCGGCAACTCTCCATCGGCCTCCATGGCGCGCTCTTGCCAATTTTGCTCGCGCCGCTCGGTGTCGTGGTCGCGAGTCTTCTGAACTTCCCCATTCCCAACTTTGCCGCGCACGCTTTTCCGATCGCCGCACCTGTCGCGCTGCTCGTCTACTACTTCGCGTGGAAATACCTGGTCGGCTCCCTCAATCGAGTTCTAGAGATCGCTTGAAGTTTGTGGCATCTGACCTGTCCGTACGGACAGTGTTTGATCTGCGCATACCAATACCTTTTCGTAGTTGCTTCCTCTGGCCAGGCGCGACTAGAGTGAATCCAAGCTGCTCCCTCCCACCGGGAGCCGAATCAACTCTTCTGGATCGAATAAGGGAGGAAGTATGTGGAGCAAGCAACAAACCCAAGTCGAACCGCCAGCGACGGGACACGCACCCTCAGCAACGCCTTTTGGCATGCCCTCTAGTTCTCGCTCGAGCAGCCCCACGGCCCGCACTTCTGCGCGCCTCGGTTCAAGCTTGCAAATCAAGGGTCATATCACCGGCACCGAAGACTTGCAGATCGACGGCAAGGTCGACGGCCAGATTACGCTGCGCGGCCATCAACTAACGGTAGGCTCAACCGCCCAGCTCAATTCCGAAATTCACGCCGGCGAAGTGGTCGTCTACGGCAAAGTCGTCGGCAACGTCCATGCGCGCGACCGTGTCGACGTCAAGACTGACGGCTCGGTGGTCGGTGACATTTCTACGGCACGGATCAGCATTGAGGACGGCGCTCATTTCAAGGGCCGCATCGAGATCGACCCCGCCAAGTCTCAAGCCGCCGCGGATTAGTACCGCCTGGTTCTGTGATCTTCGCTGCGGCGGATTCCGTTCCATCCGGCGCAAAGTATGTTTTCCCGGCTTTGCCAATGGGTCGACTCGACGGCGCAGTGGATCTAACTAGGTTTCGGCTTGCCCGGGGTACGTTTGACGTCCTCGCTCAGGACGATCGCTTCCGCAATTTCTTTCATCGACTTGCGCCGTTGGCGACTTTGCCGTTGCAGGGTGACATAAGCCTCTTGTTCGCTCAGTTGCAAATCGCGCTGCAGAATCCCTTTGGCGCGCTCGATTGCCTTCCGGGTCTCCAATTGTTCGGAAAGCTCTGAGTTCTCTCCCTCGAGCCGGGCCATTTCAATCTCGGCGCCTACCAGAAACCCAATGGTGGAAATGAGATGAATCTCGCGCTGACTGTAGTTGTGAGGCTGCCGGTGTTGCAGGTTTATGACTCCTACGAGCTTGTCTCGCGATAGCACCGGCACAGACAGAAATGCCTGGTAGAGATCTTCGGGCAGTTCGTTGAATGATCGGAACCGTGGATCTTGGAAAGCATCACGCGCGACGGCCACCGGTCTCTTATGCTCGGCAACCCAGCCGGTGATGCCTTGTCCCAGACGAAGCTTCAATCGATCTACAACTTCCGAATGCGGATTTTTGGAGGCCCGCAAGACAAGCTCAACCCCCTCGAGGACGTAGACAAAATACGAATCGGACTCCACCACGGCAGAAAGGACTTCTACGACTTTGCCCAAGACTTCAGGCAAGGGGTCGGCTGACCGACAAAGAGCCTCTATCATAATTCATAGCTCTTAACTTACCGGCGCCGAATCGCGGCGTCCAATTGAAATTTTGCAACCGCCAAATCGAAGGGAAAAAGCCCGCTGCCGGCGCTGCTGGCGGGCCGCTTGAACGACCCGCCGCACCGGTAGAGAATACTCATCAATCGGTTGCCCTGGATGCCGACGCTGGTTCAGGGCGTGCCGCCTGGGCAAGCATCGGGGTCTTGCTCTTCGGGCTGGACCAATCGAAATCCAGAACAAGTTCCTGCTGATCCAGGTACATGGAGTGCATGGCCACTCCATTGTTCACTGGCGCTAGAACGAGCTTACTTGAGTCCAAAGAGTGGTCACTATGCGAGGCCATTGCGAAAATGGCGGCAACCGGGCCGGCTTTTGTGGCCGCACGCACGATGACAATTACTGGTTGGCGCGCACCTTGGATCGAATTGACGGATTGCAGGAGACCCGCGGGCTCCACGGAAAATGTGTACGCTCCCGCCGGAAGGACTTTGTTCCCGAAGCGGGTATTTTCGGTCAGCGTGAACTTACCGGCGACCGTTTCCTGGCCAAGAAGGGGCCTTGCGGCTCCGTAGAGGGTCACCAGCCCGAGCAGTACAAATCTCACAATATTCTCATAATTAATCGATTTACTCAGAAGTGTTGCCATTGTCGTTCCTCCACTTTGCATTGGGATGGACGCCCAAGCTTTGCTTAGGGCATCAGCTAGAGTTCTTTTTGTTTCCGCTTCAGACCACGAGGTCAGAGAACAACCGATTCAACCAAGAGGCTGGACAGGGCTTGCTAAAGAACTACGAAGTTCTCGTCGTACGTTGCGGCGTGGCAACGCGCGAACTGTGCAATGTCAATTTTCCAGAATACTTCCCGGGGAGTCCAATCGAAAGAATTCATCGCGATGATGCGCCCCGTCAATTGATGCTGCCCCGCGGTGCGCAGCGGGATGTGGCTGCATGGTGAACTCGGAATTTTTCCCCAAACTTAGAATCCAAACCTCTAACCTCCAGAATAGCGCTGCTCTTTCCACGGATCCCCGTAGGCGTGATAGCCGTTCCGCTCCCAGAAGCCCAGCCGGTCGTGATCCAGCAGCATGAACCCGCGCACCCACTTCGCGCTCTTCCATGCATAAAGATGCGGCACGATCAGCCGCAAGGGCCCGCCGTGCTCCGCGGTCAGCGGCTCGCCGTCATGTTCAAACGCGAACAGCACATTCGGCCGCAGCAAATCCCCCAGAGGCACATTTGCTGTGTAGCCTTCTTCCGCCAGCACCAGCGCGAACTGGGCCTCCGATTTCGGCTTGACCAGCTTCGTCACTTCCGTGAACAACACGCCTTTCCACCGGTTATCCAGCCGGCTCCAGCGCGTCACACAGTGAAAATCCGATGTCACCTCCGTCTGCGGCAACGTCCGAAATGCCTTCCACGTCCACTGCGCCGGCTCTTCCACCAGCCCCGAGATCTTGAAGTCCCACTTCGCCGGATCGAACGTTGGCACACTGCCGTAATGCAGCACCGGCCACTTCAGCGTCAGCGACTGCCCAGGCGGCAGCCGCCCTCCCGCTTCGGCCTTTTTCTCCAGCTCTCTCCTGTCGCCCAAATCCTCAAAAAATGTCATCTTCGTTTCTTCCGTTCGTAGCTGCTATCGAAACACACTTACACCCATCGAAATTGCCACTTGCTTGGATGTCGCGGAGAAATAGAAGATTCAGAACGCCCGCGGCAGTCAAACAGCGATTCGAACGCGAATCAACCTAGCTGATATCGACTTCGAGCCCGCCCACCCAGCCGGCTGCGAGGTTGTACACCGCCGCTCCGATGACTCCGGCGATGCCCCCAACGATGCCGTACAGAATCGGGAAAAGAATAATGGCGCCGAGGCCAAACCCAACGCACGCGCGCCGGGTACTCCGCCTCCTGCCAAACTTCCCAAGGATCCCGCCATCATGGAAAACAGTGCCACGCAAATCCCGATGATTAAGCCAAGGAACGCGTATACGACGAGTCCCACCTTGAACGCAGATCCCGGCGCGATTCGCCTTACGGTCGCCATGCTTGCCTCCTTTGCCAAATTGCTGGGATGCTAGCAGAATGGGCACCCCGCCCAAAGCCCTAAATGCGGAGCCCTGATGGTTCCCACGGCATGACTTGTGTTTCCTCGTTTTTGCGTGTGCTATGATTTTCTTTTGCACCGCACGCCCGGGCGAAAGCGAGCATCGCATGACCGCACGGATCCTCGACGGCACCAAAATTCGCGACCAAATCTTTGCCGAGCTGAGAGATGAGGTCCGCCTCCTCAGCTCGGCCGGCGTGCGTCCCGGCCTCGCCGCGGTCCTCGTCGGAGAGAATTCCGCCTCGCAACTCTACGTAAAAAGCAAGATCGCGGCCTGCGAAGAACTCGGCCTCGCCAGTGCGCTCATCAAGCCGCCGGCCAACGTGAGCACCCTCGATCTGCTCGCCGTCGTCGAAGACTTGAATCGCGACAACGACGTGGACGGCATTCTCGTCCAACTACCGCTTCCCCCGCAGGTCGATACCAAGCGCATCCTCGAAGCGGTCGACCCCTCCAAAGACGTGGATGGCTTCCATCCCGTCAATCTTGGCCGCCTCGTCAGCGGACGCCCCGGCCTGGTTGCCTGCACTCCCGCCGGCTGCATGGAAATTCTGCGCCGCAACGATGTCAAGATCGAAGGCGCCAACGCCGTCGTCCTCGGCCGCAGCGACATCGTTGGTAAGCCCATGGCTCTTCTCCTCATGCACGCCAACGCCACTGTTACGATTTGCCATTCCAAAACGCGTGATCTGCCGAATGTCCTCCGCCGCGCCGATATCATCGTCGCCGCCATCGGCAAAGCCGGCTATGTGGAAGCGGACTGGATCAAGCCCGGTGCGGCGGTTATCGATGTTGGCACCAATCGCGTTACCGACCCCGAGGAAGCCGCGCGGCTTTTTCGCAACTTTCCAGACCGCCTCGAAAAATTCCACGCCAAAAGAAGCGCTCTCGTCGGCGACGTGCACCCCGCCGCCATCAATACCGCCGGAGCACTCACGCCTGTGCCCGGCGGCGTTGGCCCCATGACCATCAGCATGCTCATGAGCAACACGGTGAAGGCCGCGCGCCTCCGCCGCGCGTCACCCAAATTTTCTGCAACTCAATCGACCGCCACGGCGCGGTAGTCGGGGAAAAAATGCTCCGACTCGGACTCACCGGGGGCATCGCCAGCGGTAAGAGTGCTGTCGCTGCCATGCTGCGCGAAATGGGCTTCGCCGTCCTCGACGCCGACTCCCTGGCTCACCGGCTCATCGAGCCGGGCCAGCCGGCCTACAACGAGGCCCTCCAGGAATTCGGACAGGCGGTGCTCGCCCCCAATGGCCGCGTTGATCGTGCAAAGCTCAGCGCCATTGTCTTTGCCGATCGCTCCAGACTCGAGCGCCTCAACGTCATCGTCCATCCTCGCGTCGCCGAAGTCGTCTTCCGTCAGTTCGAGGACTGGCAGCGCGGCGGCACGCGCGATGCCGCCTTTGTGGAAGCCGCCCTCCTGATCGAATCCGGCATTCACAAGAAACTGGATGGCCTTGTGGTCGTCTGGTGCGAGCCCGAACAGCAGCTCCAGCGCCTCGTGGCGCGTGGCCTCGGCGAAGCCGAAGCCTGCCGCCGCATCGCCGCCCAGCTTCCCGTCGAAGAAAAACTTCTTCTTGCCACCGAGAAAATCGACTGCTCCGGCTCTCTCGAGCAAACTCGCCGCCAGGTCGAAGCCCTCGCCGCTAAGCTCCGCCGGGGGGCGGCACGGGGCTAACTCCGTCATTCCAGCGTGCCGAGGAACTCTACGCCGTGGCGCGGTCTTGGCGCCATGACTTTTGCCCTCCGACCGCTTCGCTGAAGTGAGAGGAGAATCTCTCTTCGATTTTCCTTATACTATTGGCATCGAGTGGATCAGAAGGGACGACACCGATGAACGCAGTGAACAACTCCAACCGCGCCCGCATCACGGTTGCCGCGCTGGTGCTAATCCTCGGCGCCTATTGGGCCGGCGCGCGCTTCGGCCCCCACCAACCCACCAAGGTCGAAGCCTTGCCTCTCGGCGGTTCGAGCTCTCCCGCGGCCACGGCCATTGGGCAGCGCGATGCTACCTTGACCAACGATGAATCCATCAACGTACGCATCTACCGGCAAGCATCCCCGGCCGTAGCTAACATTCTCACCAAAGCGACGGAATATGATTTCTTCATGGACCCTGTCCCCGTCGAAGGCGCCGGCTCCGGTTTCGTGATTGATGCCCGCGGCTACATCCTCACCAACTTTCACGTGGTGCAAGAGGCACAGTCCATTGAAGTTGTGCTCGGCGATCAATCCCGCTTTCCTGCAAAATTCATCGGCGCCGACCAGCGCAATGATGTCGCACTCTTGAAGATCGACCCCAAGGGAAAGCATCTCGCCGCGCTGCCGCTGGGAGATTCCGGAACGCTTCAAGTGGGCCAAAAAGTCCTCGCGATCGGCAACCCCTTTGGTTTCCAGTCCACCCTCACCACCGGCGTCGTCAGCGCGCTCGGACGCACCGTGCAGACCAGCCAAACCACTTTCATTGACGAAGCCATCCAGACCGACGCGGCTATCAACCGCGGCAATTCCGGCGGGCCGCTCATCAATTCGCACGGTGAAGTCATTGGCATCAACTCCGCGATTTACACGCCCAGCGGCACCACCGCCGGCATCGGGTTCGCCATTCCTATCAACACGGCAAAGAACATCGCCAACGATCTCATGACCGACGGCCGCGTTCACCGTGCTTTCCTCGGTGTGGAAACGGTGCCCGTCGGCGGCTGGCTAGGCGAAGCTCTGGACCTGCCCGTCAAAGAGGGCCTGCTTGTGGAGAGAGCCACGAAGGGTGGTCCGGCCGCCGCCGCCGGCATTCAAGGAGGCAATCGTATCGCGGAAGCAGGCATGCGCAGAATCGCCATCGGTGGCGACGTCATCGTGGCCATCGACAGCCAGAAAGTCGCCAGCCAACTCGACGTCAACCTCGTCCTCAACCACAAGCGTCCCGGCGACAACGTGACCGTGACGCTCTTTCGCGGCGGCAAGAAAATGGACGTTCCCGTCAAGCTTGGCGAACGCACCAATAACTAATTCCCTTTCACCGGTGAGCGTCCGGCGTATTGCGCCCGTACCCTCCGACCGTTGGCGTCACTTCCCGAACTCCTCTCGGTATCGCTGGCGTTCGATTTCGCCAAGGGAAAACCAGCTCTCGGCAATATCCCGCACGCGTTCCAACTCCCGCTGCATTTCGGCATGCTTGGCTTCCATGAGTTCTGCACTCGCATCCTTCGGCACGTAAATTGGCGGGGCGAACAGTATGGCGGTACGCGCAAATGGAGCTGGCAGCAAGAAATGATCCCAGGTCTGCTCAAAAGTCTTGCCGCGATCCACGCCGATGTGAAAGACCAGGATCGGGCATCCCGTTTTCCGCGCCAGCATCACCGGTCCCGGCTTCGCCACGTAACGCGGCCCGCGTGGGCCATCGATCGTGAACGCGCAATCCACTCCTACGTCCAACCGCCGCGCCATCACTGCCAGGAATCCCAGCCACTCAATCACTTTGCGCGTCCACTGCCCGTCGAACGCCGTCGTGTTCATCACTACCACGCCGTGGTCTCGGTGCCACCACACAATCGGGAGAATGATTCGGTGCCAAAACGCCCAGATGCATCGCTTGCCCGAAGCATGCACCCGTTCCGCATGCTGCCAGCCCAGCACCTCATAACGCAGCGTCGGACCCAGCATTCGAATCACGCTGTACACCGCCGCGGCGATAATGGGAATCTGGATGCGCCGCGACCACGGCAGGTCCGGCAGCCGTATGTCGTAATGCACATTCACAGGTTCCTCGCCTGATTTCTTCACGGCCTCGACGGCTGCGTCTGGTGTCGTCATCATCCTCTGCGTGCGGCTGCAGAGCCGCCGACGTATAGTATAGGTGAGACTTTCTGCCTCCGCGGCTTGAGAGGTTTACCGAGTGGCGGTCTTCTCCAATTCGATCGCATGCCGACGCCGCGCCACAGTGCCTGCGCCCTGCGTGGCCATCCTCTGCACTGCGCTAATCGCCGCGGCCGCTGCGCGTCCCGATGAACCGCCGCCCGACTCCGTGGGAATCATCGACGGCGAAGCTATCAGCGTCACCGGACCCATGAGCGTCGAGGTCGTCCACGGCCAGGCGAAACCCGTCCTGCGCAGCGGCAGTGACGTGCGCGTCAAATCCGGCGCCGCGCGCATCGACCTCGTTGAAGGTGGCCAGATCAGCATTTGCGGTCCGGCGCATCTGTCGGTCCTCAAATCCGGAGGTTCGCTGACGATCGCCCTCGAAACCGGCACGATTCACGTGCACATCGCCCGCGAGCTCGCCCTGATAATCTACACTCCCCAGATCCAGGCGCAAACTGTCGGCATCGGCGACGCGCCGCGAGACGTCCTCGTCGGTTTCGACGACTCCGGCGCCATGTGCATCCGCGCGAACCGCGGAGCCGTCCGAGCGGAGCAGCAGTTGACCGGGCAGAGCGTCCTCATCCCGCAGGCTGGCGACGTTCTCCTCCTCAACGGGCAGCTTGACAGTCTTCGCACCAGCGCCGGCCACTGCGCCTGCGATCTACAAGCTGCAAAAGCAACTCCTCCGCCGCAGCTCGAAGTCAGCCAACTCGCGACAGCCGAGGAAGCGCACAAGAAAGCCCCCGACGCAAAGCCGAACCCGCAGCCCACCACAGTCGAAACGCCCCCCGCCAAGGAGGAGCCCGCCTACCAGGTCTTTATGCCACCGCTGATCTACGACGCCAGCGCCAAAGTCCAGCCGGAGGTCGATCCAAGGATGATCGTTCTGGTGCGTCGCGTGCGCGTGCGTCCCACGCTCATCTTCCAAGGCCGCGTGGAAGGCGTAGCCGTTGCTGCCGTCACTCCGGCGCCGGCACCAACCGTCGCGGCGAGTGCTTCGAAGCCGGCTGCCACCGCCAGCGATTCCTTTGTAGATCGTGTCCGTAACTTCGTCCGCAAACTGTGGCCGAGCGGCTCCTGATGAAATTCTCACAAGGCTTGCGAAGTTTTCAGCACGCCTCACGGAAGGCGCATTGTCATCCTCGTCAAAACCTCAGTCCACTGTCCGATAGAACAGTTGGACACTTACCCCT
>QHZC01000269.1:0-412 GCA_003224515.1 Acidobacteriota bacterium | reverse complement strand
GGGGAAGCACTCTTTCGCGGGCAGCGCTTCCTGACATCTTGGCCGCAAAACGGAATCAGCCTGAGGGTCCACGTGAACCCAGCTCTTGGAAGTCGCGTCGTACGCGATTTTTTGTACGTCGCATTCTCGGCTATATGCCTGGCTCTTGTAATCAGCGGCTGCAATTTCAGCTCCTCTGCTTCCCCGCCAGACACCACGCCACCCTCCGCGCCGATGAACTTGACTGTGACGGCTGCCTCCGCTAGCCAAATCAACCTTTCCTGGACCGCTTCGACCGACAACGTCGGCGTGACCGGCTACATGGTGGAACGCTGTACGGGCGCAGCCTGCTCGAATTTCGCGCAAATTGTCACGCCCACAACAACGACTTTCAACGACTCCGGGCTGGCTGCTTCGACTTCCTATTCCTATC
>QHZC01000271.1:3803-7575 GCA_003224515.1 Acidobacteriota bacterium | reverse complement strand
GCCAGCCGCCAGACGCAACGTCAAATCATGTATCCAAGAATTGTTCCCGTAAACTAGGCAGACGACGTTGCAGTCGCCTGGCGCCTGCTCTCGTCCATGTTTGGGCTCTAGACGTTTATCATGTTGCGGATGTCTGCGTGACGCATGTGTTTCTGCTGCACTTTCATCGGAGCCCGTCCGTAATGAACACGGGATTCCGGGTCACGGAATGTACCTCGGACTTTTGGAACAAAAGCCTGCTGAACCATGTTGGGAAAACGCATTCGTTGGCTAGTCCGGGGTTGCAGAACCTATCGACATCTGCACGGGCCGCTGTCTTAGGAGTGGCCTGATGTCATACGCAGGGCCGTCTGAATGCCTTCCCACAGTGCGAAGCCGCAGACCGTTAGAATGACCAGAATGGCAATGGCCACGGCGATTTTCCTTCGCATGCCTGTTGAAGATTCTTGGGCCTGAAATAGGCTCTCAGGATAAAGCGATTGTGTTTTCATTGTCTCCTCCCAGTGAACGGGTCGCACGGGGACGAAGCCTGCTCGGGGGACGGCGAGGAACGCAGTCGCAGAGCCGAACAACGGAATGACGACTCATTCGATTCATACACTTTCCGCGTTCGCTTTCACATTCGGCGCAACGTCAATTTTGTTGATTGCGTGAAAGCAACGACCGCGTAAATTGTTTGTAAACTCCATGGAGCGCATCAATTCGAACACACCTCTGAGCTATGTAATTTCTGAAGTCTGGCCGTCCAGCGGAAGGGCATGAGCTGGTACGCTTCGTCCTCCTGGGCCATTTCCTCTAAACAATGACCTTGACCTTTCCCCGATTTGAAGCGGCGCCGGAAACGTTCCTGTCCTGCTATCGCTTGGTTCGGTCCGGAAACTGAACGCCTTTCGCCATACTGTGCTGTTTTATGTGGTGCCTTGCGCGTCTACAAATCCACTACTTCTTCGACTCCCACACCTTCGGTAGGCACTCCGGTCTCAGCGCCCCTCAGTTGGGTATCTGCGACCGGGTTCTCGGCTCCAAGAAATCGTGCCCATGTAACATTTTCCCGTCTGGCCTACGTCTAATGGCTGACGCAGGCATGAGTGTGTCTGAAAGGGAGCAGAAATCTCTGCGTGGAATCACATTAGGAGATGGAGTGAGGAATCCAGCATGGCATTCGGCGAGATGCCTAGGCGAAAAGCACACTTTTCGATCGCAGTAGCCTTTCTGATGTTAGGCACGGGAAATTCATTGTTTATTCACGGTGCGGAGGTAGCCGCGGAGCAAACGCAGTCAGCCGCCCGCCCCGTTGGAACGATTAAGACGATTTCGGGGAATACCATCACGCTGGCGACCGATGTAGGAAGCGACGTGACCATTTTGGTGCAAGACACAACGAAGTTCGTCCGCATCGCCCCCGGTCAAAGGGACTTGAAAGACGCTGCACCAATCGCCTTGGCCGATTTACAAACGGGCGACCGCGTTCTCGTCCGCGGCAATCTTCACAGCGACGGAAAATCAGTCCTAGCCGTCTCCGTCATCGCGATGAAAAAGGCGGACATCGCCGATAAACAAGCCCGCGAGCGCGAAGAATGGCAAAAACACGGGATCGGAGGCCTCGTCAGCAGTGTAGATGCCACCAAAAGCATCATCACCATTGCGCTTCCGGCGATTGGCGAGAAGAAAAACGTGACGGTCCACGTTTCGAAAGACACTATCCTTCACCGCTACGCTCCGGACTCCATAAAGTTTGATGACGCCAAGGATGCTCCCCTCGATCAAATCAAGCCTGGCGACCAGCTTCGCGCGCGTGGCACCCGCAGCACCGATGGCAGCGAATTGACTGCCGAGGAGGTCGTTTCCGGCTCTTTCCGCAATATTGCCGGAACCATATCTGCCCTGGACACTTCCGCAGGAATCCTCACTGTCCAGGATCTTGCCACCAAGAAACCGATCACCATAAAAATCACCGCCGAATCGCAGTTGCGCAAACTGCCGCAGCCCGTGGCACAGCGGATTGCGGCGCGTCTGAAGGGATTTCCACCCGATGCACAGTCGTCTGCGCCGGCCTCGGGGGCCACTAACCCCGCTGCGAATGCGGGGCAAGAAATGAATCCTAATGGTCCGCCTCCCGGGGGCTCGGGGGCTGGCGGGTCCGGCGGAACGGGAAGGCCCGGCGGCGGGGTCAGTGGCGACCTGCAACAGATGATTAACCGCATGCCTGCCGCCACACTGGCGGACTTTCAGAAGGGCGACGCCGTCATGGTTGTGGCGACCGAAAGCGGGGCGAACGGCGTGTCCAATGTAATTACCCTGCTTGGCGGAGTTGAGCCCATTCTGGAGGCTTCCCCAAAGGGCAGCGCCTCCACCATCCTTTCGCCATGGAGCCTCAGCAGCGGGGGCGGGGAAGCGGCCACACCGTAATGCTGCACAATCAAAATACCTTTGCTCTGGAGATCTGATGAGTTTTCGGTCCTTGCGAATGGTCTTAACGAATTTCCTTTTCCTTCTGTTGATTTTCTCGAGTAGCGCAGCTCTGGATGCGCAAACGCCCCCTGGCGGACTGAGCGGTGTCGTCACCGATTCCTCGGGCGGAGTGATTGTAAAGGCGGCCGTCCGTCTGACCAACTCAAGCGGCGCGTCACAGGACACCGCCACCAACCGCGATGGCTTCTACGAATTCAAGGGATTGCTTCCGGGGACGTACACCCTAAAGGCCGTCGCGAAGGGCTTCGCCATTTTCACAGAGGAAGATGTCCAGATCCTTGCCGGGCAGACGAAATCGCTGAACATTGGTCTGCTCATCCAAATCGAGGAGGAAAAAGTGGAGGTTTCGGGTTCATCTACGAAAGTTGACATTGCTCCTTCGAACAACGCCGGAATGGTGGTGATGCAAGGCAAGGATCTCGAAGCTCTTTCGGACGATCCCGATGAGTTGCAATCCGAACTTCAAACGCTTGCCGGTCCGTCCGCAGGTCCGAATGGCGGTCAGATCTATATAGACGGCTTTACCGCCGGGACCCTCCCTCCCAAGGCTTCCATTCGCGAAATCCGCATTAATCAGAATCCGTTTTCTGCGGAGTACGACAAGCTCGGATACGGACGAATCGAAATTCTCACCAAGCCCGGCACGGAGCAATTTCACGGCCAGGCTTTCCTTTCGGGAACCACGGCGGCATTTAACGCCAGAAACCCTTTTGGAAATCTGCCCCTTGGGACACCGGCGCCCGGCAATCATTCGACACAATACAGTGGAAATATCGGCGGACCGCTGGGCAAAAGCGCCTCGTTCTCTTTCAACATCGAAGGTCGCAATGTCATTGACCTGCATATCGTGGACACCCCGTTTGTGGATCCCGTCACATTTCAGATCATTCCCCAGTTCACCCAGGTTGTACCCAACCCCGGCACCCGGTACAACCTCAGCCCGCGTCTCGATTACCAACTGACCTCCACCAATACGCTCACCGCACGTTATCAGTATTTTCACAACACCGATGAGAACGAAGGCTCCGGGCAGTTCAACCTTGCGGAGCAGGGCTTCAACCAGGTCAACGCCGAGCAGACTTTGCAAGTCAGCGACACCCAGGTCGTAAACGCAAAGACCATCAACGAAACCCGATTTCAATTCGTGCGCTCCAGCAATTCCGAGACCCCCGTGAGCATCACGCCCACCATTCAAGTCCAGGGCGCATTCACCTCCGGTGGCAACGTTCAAGGAACGAGCGTCGATACGCTCGATCGCTTCGAGCTACAGAACTACACCTCTATGGCTTTGGGCAAGCAC
>QHZC01000271.1:0-3481 GCA_003224515.1 Acidobacteriota bacterium | reverse complement strand
GACTTCGCTTCGAGACCCAGAACAATAGCCCCGATCATGCGGACTTTGCGCCGCGCTTGGGAATTGCCTGGGGCGTCGCAGGCACTCCGAAGAATCCTCCGAAGACCGTGGTTCGCGCCGGTTTTGGAATGTTCTATGACCGTTTCAGCTACGACCTGGTGGCGCAACAACAGCGCCTCAACGGAAACATCCAGCAGAAATTTATCGTGGACAACCCGAATTTCTTTTTGCGTGATACGCCGCCGGTCAGCCAGCTGCAGCAGTCCGGCACTCCCACAATCGTCTATGAAGCCAATTCACATTTGCGAACGCCATACATCATGCAAACAGGTGTGAGTGTGGAACGTCAGCTCAGCAAGTCGGCGAATCTCGCCATAACCTATTTGAACGCGCGCGGTGTCCACGCGTTTTTCACGAACAATATCAACGCACCTAACCCCGCAAATAACGGGCAGCGCCCGATGCCGAATCAAGGCAATATCTTTCAATTCGAATCAGACGGAGTTTTCCGACAAAACCAGCTCAGTGTGAACAGCAGCATTCGAATGGGGACGAAGCTTTCCGCTTTCGGATACTACACGCTGAACTACGCGAGCAGCGACACCGGCGGCTCGGGCTATTTTCCTTCGAATCCGTACGACCCCAGCGAAGACTACGGCCGCGCCGCGTTTGACGTTCGCCATCGCGTATTTATCGGCGGGTCCGCCGGTTTGCCCTACGCGTTCCGCGTGAGCCCATTCCTGATTGCCAGCTCCGGGAGCCCGTTCAACGTCACCACCGCGCTAGACCCCTTCGGGGATTCTTTGTTCAACCAGCGCGGCGCATTTGCGACTTGCCCGTCTAGCTCGCCAACCGTGAAACAAACACAGTACGGATGTTTTGATTCGAATCCGCAGCCGGGAGAGAAGATCGTGCCTATCAATTTTCTGACCGGACCGGGGCGATTTACGCTAAACCTCAGATTGAGTAAGTCATTTGGTTTTGGAAAAAAAACGGAAGCGACAAACGCGGGTCCCAGTGGCGGTCCAGGCGCCGGCGGCACTTTCGGGCGCGGGCCGGGCGGACCGCCGGGACAGCGCGGTGGTTTTGGCGGACGCGGTCCTGGAGGACCGGATGGTAACCTTTCGAATCATCGCTACAGCTTGACGTTTTCCGTTGCAGCGCGGAATATCTTTAACCACGTGAATCTGGCGACGCCGGTTGGGAATTTAAGTTCATCCCTTTTCGGTTTTTCGAATGGACTCACTGGCCAGCCGTTTTCTCAATCGACTTCGAACCGGCGCATTGATTTGCAAGTATCGTTCAATTTCTAAATCCGGTAAAATCCCGGGCTGAGGTCGGGATGAAAAAACGCAAAAAAGTTTTGGACAAGGGCACCGAAGCGCGACGGGCGGCGCGGAAGTCCGGACTTGCGCCAGCGGTTACGCGCATTATTCCTGATAAGCGGAAACGGCCGCCAAAGCACAAGAAACAATTTCTTGCGGCTGAACTCGGATCAACCTGATTCGAGTTTTTGGTGAACTCTTTCGTTACGGCAACCCCTTCGTTTTTTGTGGCAGGAGCATGTTCGCGGGGTTCAGTATGAGCAGGGTTCCCCCAGTCGAAAATTCTTCAGGCCCGACCGGACCTAATTTTTCGAGCTTCATCCCGGTTTGTTGACCGGGACCACTTCGTCGGAACGGAAAAGCGGCGCCAGAGATATTTTTTTGCGCTCGGCGAGGTGCGCGGCAATTGCTTCCAAATCCTTTTTGTCAAAGCCCATGGAACTAACTTTCACGGCGCCGTCGGTATCGATGAGAAATGTCGTGGGCACATTGGTCAGGCCGTAGGCGTTTGAGGCCATGTAGGCGTTTTCGTCGTCGATAAGGATCGGGAATGTCACGCCGTATTCCTTGGCAAAAGCCCCGGTGGCGCGCGCGTCATCCTGGGAAATTCCGAGAAAAGTTACGGCGTCGCCGCCATAACGTTTGTAGAGGCGTTCGAGGAAGGGGAATGTGAATTGGCAGACAGGGCAGGAGCTTTTGAAGAAGGCGACGACGATGGGGCCACGCTCGACCAGGGCAGAGAGCGAGTATTCCTTGTTGTCGAGAGCTTTCAGAGAAAATCCCGGAGCGATGTTTCCGGCAACGATGTGCGTCATGTGGTCCTGTTTTCCCACCCAGCGTGAAAGCCGCCGCAGAATTCCCATCGCTTGAGTGTAGCGCAAGAAAGTGGAACGCCGCAAAGCGCGGGAGGAACTGGTGAGTTCCCGAATGGGAATTTTGGCTACACCCCCCGGGGAATGGTCGAACTTGAGATTTGAACGGTTGCGGAGGCGGGGGTGAACGGCTTGCGCAGACGCAAGACGAGCAAGAAAAAAGCAAAGTCAAGCCACACACGTAAGCGCGTGTGGGCCACCCAAGTTGGGATCAGGATTTCAAGGAAAAAATATAAAGATGCACGAAACTCTGCTCGGAAAATCGCGTGCCAGGCCGATTTCATGCGGGGATTTGAGTTTCGCGCCAGAAACTAGCCAGTTTCTTGGCGAGCATAGTTCCTACGATACGGCTACCAAGTTGTTTTCCTAAGGCGGTCAATTGAGCTGGCTGGAGCTTACTCGCCTGCGTCTTTAATGTCTTCGTGGGCTCTTTTCAGAGTGTTTTTTGCTTCCGCTTTGGCGTTGGAATCCGGCTTAAGGAGATCGATGGCCCTGTGGAGACCCATGGCCTTGCCGCCCGCAGGGCCGGCGCACGAATCGGCAACGGGCTTGGGTTTGATTCCAGTCACATCCCATTTCAGGCAAGTGAAGTCGATCTGCAAGGTGCGGCTGACGCGGAGGGACGCGACGCACTCGGCTAGTTCTCTGAAAGCCGAACATAGGTCCTGCAAGTTCTTGTCTTGCGGCAAGATTCCTTGAACTTGCAACTGATGCGTTAATCTCGCTTCCAGGTTGCCACTCGAGGCCAACTCTTCGTTCGCTGATTTCGAGCCACGCTTGATCAATTTGAGCGGATTGTATTTTGTCGGATTGTACCAGCGAGGAGACGGCGCGGAGGAAAAAACAGAGCGCGGCCGATGAAAGAACGATCGGATAGCCTCTCAAGGTCATCTCTCCAAAGGCTGGGGGCCACCCAATTCATACGGCAAAATTGGCGCATGTGTCGAGACGTTCCCGGCGCTTGCGGGCTGGGGGGAGGAAAATCGAGAGTTAAAAGTTGAAGTAAAGAATCTAGAGTCAAATGCAAAAAGGAGATTTTACAACAGAGAATGCGGAGAGCACAAAGTTCACAGAGAAATCGAAGAGAGAGAATGGGCCGGATGGGCGATCGGAGCGAGATTAGTGGATTTGTTTGGTTTTGCGGGACATGTAGTCCATGAGGAGATATTGGCCGAGAGTGTATGGCGTGGTGAAGTAGGCTTTGCCGCGGCACATTTCGGTGATTTTCTGCACAAAGTGGACCAGGGAATAGTCGCTGGCGAGCATGAAGGTGTTGATCATGAT
>QHZC01000033.1 GCA_003224515.1 Acidobacteriota bacterium | reverse complement strand
CCTACGATTGGGCCGGGCGAACCAACGACGCGCTAAACGCATTCAAACGGGCCCTCCGGCTCTTCCCCAACTCGCCGGAGATCAACTGGAGATTCGCCAATTTTGCCTTTCGGGCTCATAAGACCCCAGAAGCACTAAGCGCCCTTCAGGTTGTCCTGGCAGGAAACAGCCCCGCCCACCGGGACGTGTTCCAGCTTGCGGTAAGCGCGACACGTGACCATCGCGCGATTCTGGAGATGCTCCCTCGCCAGGCGTCCGTATTCTTTGACTATCTCAACTTCCAACTGGAAGCGGGTAGCGTGACCGCCGCGGAAGAAGTTTGGCTCCGCCTGCTCGAACTGAAATTGCCGTTTAACCTCCCTCAGACCTTCCCTTATCTTGACGCACTCATCCAACACCACGGTAGCTTCGAACACGACATTCTCGACGGGGGGTTGGATTGGCGCGTTGTTCCCGTCGATGGAGCCGTGGTCAGCATGGATTTCGAGGATGCTTTCGAGGGATCCCGGGCGCTTCGCATCGAATTCAATGGGAGGCGCAACCTCGACTTTGGCCACGTTTTCCAGTACGTGACCGTCCAGCCGAACACGCGATACCGGTTTTCCGGCGCCATGCGCGTGAAAGGGATTACTACGGACAGCGGGCCAAGGTTCGAGGTGTCCGACGCTTTCGAAATGGGGAAGCTATTCCTATCGACCGAAAACACCGTGGGCACGTCCGGCTGGTCATCGCAACAATTCGAGTTCAAAACCAAGGCCGACACGCGCTTGCTGATCCTCAGGGTCGCGCGCCCCTCAAGCGAGAAACTTGACAACCTGATCAAAGGCACTGTCTGGATCGACCGAGTCAGCCTCGCCCCACTAAACTAGTCCCGCCCCTGAGGTTTGGAAGGACTTTTCGCGGTTCGCGGCCCTGTATTGGGGGTCAGTGCAGGGTTTTACCGGATTGAAGATGGTGTCGGGCAAACTTAAGATTTAAGTGTAATGATGGCAGGTTTTTTGCAGGATTTCTCATCCATGATTGCAGGGCATGCTAGGCACATCACATAGCGCGCGGAAAGCTCTCGGAGTTATCGAACGCCGTGCCCGGACACGCACGCTTGTTACCCCCCCGATTTACGCCGACCTGGAGAAGATAAACGGCGGTCTCATCTATAACATGAGTGAGGACGGATTAGTCCTCTCTGCCGCAATGATTCTGGGTGGCGACGAGCATGTAAGCATGCGGATTCTATTGCCGGACTCCGGAGGCTGGATGGAAGCAACCGGCCGGATAACGTGGAAAAGTGAATCAAGAAAAACGGCCGGCATAAGATTCATCGGCTTGCCCGAAGAAGCCCGCAAGCGAATCACGGACTGGCTTGCCTCCGAAAGCTCGCAAGGCGAACCCCAGCATGAAGCAAGGTTACTCCCAAGACCGCAACAACACCCCGCGGGCGATGCACCGGCAAGAACACCAATGTTCTCGTTGGCGGATCCCGTGGACACCAGCACCGTTGCGGAAAAACACATCCCTGAGCCGTACCTGCCGGAAGATTCTTCCGTTCTCACCGATCAACCGGCGGCTATTGACGCGGACCTTTTTCAACAATCCACTCGAGCCGCGTCAGACAACCTGGCCGGCGGTGACAGTTCGGCCCACCTTCGCGAACGCCGCAGTCATCCCCGGCAGCAGATCAGGCCTCTCAGTTACATCGAGTTGGGCCGGGACAACGGCGGCATGCTCCTTGACATCAGCGAAGGTGGCGTTGCTGTTTCCGCAGCCATGACTCTGACCGAGGATGATCTCCCAACCATACGGATTGAATTCACGGGGTCGAGGGATCTGATCGAAGTAAGCGGGCAGATTGCGTGGATCAGTGAATCAAAAAGACAGGCCGGGATTCGATTCGTCAATCTGACAGAATCGGCGCGCAAGATAATCGTCAGGCGGATTTCTCAGCTGGAGTCGCCGAATGAATTTAAGCCGCAAAGTGTCAAGGTTCCCACCGGCCCAGCTACTCATCGGGAAGTACCGGAAATTCCCAACCGCAGAATCCTTGCGCCTGTAGATCCACCCTCCGGCAGCGTAGTTCAAGAGCACGGGCGGGGCTCGGCTCCCCCGCTTCTTACAGTGCCCGGTTTGCATGGTGCCAACGTAGCACCCACATTGGCCGCGTCGGATGCTTTGGCTCCAAAGAGCTCGAAGAGAAGCAAAGACAAATCGAGGCATGCGATTCATCCGCTGACTTCAGAAGGAGGCACCGAAAGACGGGGGAGACTTGCGATGACCGTCATCCTATCCGGTATAGCGGCGGTGGCCATAGGATGGGTTGCTACGCTGCCTGCCGCCCGGAAAGAATTGAGTGGATTCATCGGACAGAATACAGGAGGCCGAAACAAGCCTGCGGAGCTGAATAAGCCGCTTCCCGCGCGTGACACGCCAGATGTTCTCGCTCTCCGGTCGGAGAATAGCGAGCCGCAAGTGCATGGGTTCGACCGGGTCCCTGCCGAACGTCCTGGGGATGGCTCTGAAGGGCAGCTGGTAACTGTACATCCGCAGGCACGCAACATTGAGCGCCCGGCTACGAGGCCCGCTGTTAACAGTGCCATTCGCCCGACTGAGAGCACCATGCCGAAGGGTCAGCCGGCAGAGCCTCCCGAGCGCACTGTTGCGGCTGTGCCGAATCCAGCCGTAGAGAATGCTCGAAGCCGAGTCGTGGAAAGTTCGCCTGTTCAACCGACGGAGAGCACCGCCACGCCAGCGACGAGCCCGTCCGTGAGTGTCCCGAGTGGAACGGCGGCGGCTGAGGTGAAAGAGAAAGAAAGTCCGCCGCCTCCTTTAAAGCAGCCAACTCCTTCCGTGGCTCCGACGTGGTCGGTGGCGGTCAGCACTGATCCTTACCCATCGATCCGCATCCCCGAGAACATCGGTTCGCAGAAACCGCCGAGTGGAAGGAGTTTGCAGATCGGTCGCGCCATCTCGCTAGTTGACCCAGTTTATCCTGAGGACGCGAAGCGCCAAGGGCTCGAGGGCACCGTCAAATTACACGTTGTTGTCGGGGGCGATGGTTCCGTAGAGAGCGTCCAGCTAACAAACGGGCCGGCTTTGCTTGCGAAGGCGGCAGCGAGTGCGATTCGCGAATGGCGTTACGCAAAAACTTTGCTCGGAGGGCAACCCGTAGAAACAGAGCAAGATGTCATAGTCCGGTTTCGGCTGGCGGGTCCGTCAAGCGCTAAGAATTAAATAGAGAACCTTACGGATGCCCCAGGAAATCCAAAGAGGCCACCTGATCGATGTGCCGTGGCGATTCCATTACAGTAGATAGTGAAACGGGGCTTCGGGCCGTGCGCGGCGGTTTTGCAAATGGCTTCGAGGACCGGACAGCGATTTTAGGGTGCAGCAGGGCTGATGGATTGCTTTCCACCGCCATGGCTTAGAGCCGCCACAGTTCCGGCTGCCCCGGCAGCTGCCAGCCCGAGTAATCCCCATCCCGTATAGTTATTCTTAGCCTTTTGGGCCCGAGAAGATGATCTCCCGGAAAGGAATCTCCCGCTCGTAGCCGCTTCTTGTACTACTGGAAACAATTGTCCGTTCGGCGCAGCGCTCAGGGACTGACCAACCTGGAGAAACAGGCCCGATGTCCCTTGCAAAGTTAGAACGCCCACGGCCCCGTCCGAACAAGTGACGAGGAAAGAACCATCCGGAGCCCTGTCAATTGATGCCGACGCCGTACGCTCTTTGATGGAAGGAACAACCACGTCGTTTCCAATCCGCAGTGTGAACCCGTTTGGTCCGCTAACGGAATTCATCACCACCGCCCCTGCCTCCAACTCAGCCGTATATTCATATTTGCCGGAGAACAGGACTTGACTGCGCGGAGAGAGTTTTAGCGAGCCCTTTCCGCTCATGTTAAAGGTCGCGGAGCCGGATTCCCCTGTACGCACTTTGTCGCCAGAAAAAATCGTGATTTCGGCGGGTGCCGGGGAGTCATTCACGTAGGTCTCCCCAATGCTCGTTAGCGGGCCCAAAGGCTCTCTCTCTCTCTCCTGCGGCAGTGCCTTGGCACGGCCCAATGCGGGAAGGATTAAGAGGAGTGCGACAAGAAGCTGATCAAGACCAATAGGGATTGTGGGACTGCGCGTCTGTTTTGTCGCGGAAAGTGGCGTCGTAGTCAGAATCACCGGTATCTGCCTCACCGAAGAAAGGTCGCGGAGGGCTGACAAAGATTAATTAGCATCCACATGGTTCATTGTCGATAGGGAGCTTACCTCTGATGGGAATCCGTGGAAACCCTGGGGATAGACTAAGGGATCCACCCCTATAAAGGCGTTCGCAGTTGCAAGGATTGCCGGAGAAGGGTACCTCAAACTCGCTTCCTAAGGTTTTCACCCTGGCCGCGATTGCAGTCTAAACCCTATCGACTGATCCTTGTTCAGTCTCTACGCTTGGCCTGCTTCATGCGCGGCTGATAGTGCTGGCTTATGCGCTCTCTTGAGCACAAAAGTGCGCTGGCAAAACGCTCTTTCTCGCAAATCAAGAGCTGGAGGTGGGCGATTTGATGCTCGGTGAACCTCTCGATCTCCAGACGCAGGCCTTTGGGCAATGTAATTCCCCGGCAGGAGGTGTGGTTCGCCGGCGGAGAGTCGATCTCACGAATTCGGCGACACGTGTATCTTCCCTGCCGTCCCTGGCAGACATCTTGGGCTCTCTATTGCCCGAGATTGACCAAAATGGACGATACGAAACCGGGGTTGACAGAGACAGCCGTGTCCGGCGCGTGCGCCCCATCGTCATTGCGGGTTTGTTCGTGAAAAGGATCATGGATCTTTTATTGTCTGCCATCGCTGTTTTGCTCCTCTGGCCGCTCTTGCTCGCGATTGCCTTGGCCGTAAAGCTGGAGTCCCCTGGCCCGGTCGTTTATGCCTCCCTCCGCGCGGGAAAAAGGGGACAAAAATTTGTTTGTTACAAGTTCCGGACCATGTTCGATGGAGCTGACGGACTGAGAGATTCCTTGCGCCAGTTCAACGAGCGCCAGGACCCGTTCTTCAAAATCGCTGATGATCCTCGCATCACCCGGCTCGGTCACTTTCTTCGGAAGTACAGCCTCGACGAACTGCCCCAATTCTGGAATGTATTGAAAGGGGATATGAGCCTTGTTGGCCCGCGTCCCCATCCCGTAGACGATTACGTGCGATACCGTCCCGACGACCACCGACGACTGGACGTGAAACCCGGCATAACGGGCCTCTGGCAGGTCAACGCGCGCGCGAATCCTTCCTTTGAAACGTGCATGGCGCTGGATCTTGAATATATGAAGCGCTGGAGCTTGTTGCTCGATTTCAAGATTTTGTTGCGCACGGTTCCCGCAGTGCTATTGGGAGACGGCCAATAATGTTCCGTTATCAGTCAAAGCTGTCCGGCTCCCGGCTCGATTCCACAGGAACTAAGCCTCAGCTAAAGGTGCGGGCAAAAGATTCAAAGCAAAAATGTGCGACGAAAATCTGGTCAACCTTGCATCGGCCCCGTCCGAACAGACTCTCTGAAACGGATGGTGGGTAGCAGCAGCTTATCGTCTACCAGCAATCCACGTTTGTCGCCACATTGCTATTCCTGCTGATGTATTCCGGGCCGCCCAAATTTCGAATCCGCGACGCTGAAGCTTCTCTTCGCGGCGACGTGGACTGGGTAGTTGTCCTGCACATTTTTGTGTGGGGATTGGCTGGAGCGTGGGTTCTATTTCAGATCGGAAAACGTGGTCGCGCCAAGCTCCTATTGACGCGATTGCAGCTGCCTCAAAAGCTGGGGCTGGCGATGATCCTCTGCCTGGCGGTATCGGCAGTGATAGCGAAGGCTCCGGCTCTTAGCGCGTTCAAGATTTATGAGATGGCGGTTTCCTTGTTGTTCATGCAGCTCTTCGCGGACCAGTTTGGCCACTCGAATTGTTTGAAAACAATATTTTGGGGAACTGCTCTATTGTGCGGCGTCATTGCGGTGTGCGCATATCTGGCTCCTGATTTAGTGTGGATAGGTTCCGACTTTAACCCTGATCCGTCGCGCTTGAAAGGCGATCTCATTGCCCCGACCGGACCCGTGTCCACACTTGCGATCATCCTGCTATTGACCGGCGTTCGAAAAATTTGGAGAGTCCTTCCGCTTACCCTATTAGGTCTGTTTTTCGGGCTGCTGGTGTTCTCGCTCATGCGCACAGCTTACGTGGTCGTTATCGGCTTCTTTGTTCTGGTTCTCATAAAACGTCCGAATGCGAAATCCTTGAGACAAGTCGCTTATCTTGCCGGCGCACTCGCACTGGCGCTTTATATGTACCACTGGCTGCCTAGCCTCAGCCAGTACCGGCAGCCTGAAGACATTGCAAACCTGGGCGACCGCCTCGGCTTGTGGCGCTATCTCAGCAACGTAACGCTGACACAATCCCCCTTCCTAGGGTTGGGCTACTACTCGGCATCCCGAGTGTACGGGCCACAATACAATCCAGGCCTTGGGAACGCCCACTCGATGTTTTTCGAGATCCTGCTGGGTGGAGGCGCGTTGAGCTTTGCGCTGTTCGCAGCTCTTTGCGTCATGCTCTCTGTGTATTCCGCCTATCTTCTTCGCAAGAACCGGGACCGCTTTTCTTTTGCGATTGCTTGCCTGTTTTTTGTGAGCCTCATCTTCGGGTCCATGGGAGACGATATCGATTCGGGGCCCGTGGCAATGTGTTTTTGGTACTCGGCTACAGTGCTTCCGAGGCTTTATGATCGTTCCTCGATGCGCGCGGCGCAATCAGATCGGTCTCGCAGACGTTTGCTGGTGATGATGGGCGCACTGAAGAAGTCTGAGGCCCCATGAAGGTACTTCTTGCGCACAACTACTACTGTCAGCCGGGCGGGGAAGACGAAGTTTTTATCCGGGAGAGCGAACTGCTGCGGTCTGCCGGTCATGAAGTCCTGGAATATACGGCGAACAACAACAAGATAGCTGAAGACGGAACATGGATGAAGGCCAGGGCGGCGATGCGAACGTTTTGGGCCTGGGACGACATGGTGGGATTGCGGTCGCTCCTGCGGCGCGAAAGGCCCGATCTGGCTCATTTCCACAACACGTTTCCATTGATCTCTCCCGCCGCCTACTACGCCTGCCAGCGGGAAGGAATACCGGTGGTTCAATCCCTGCATAATGCTCGCTTGATGTGCCCGGCGGCAACTTTCTACCGGGAAGGACGTGTGTGTGAGGATTGCCTGGGAAGATTCATGCCCTGGCCTGGAGTAGTTCATGCCTGTTATCACAATTCACATCTTCAGACCGCAGTGGTCG
>QHZC01000274.1:16082-16594 GCA_003224515.1 Acidobacteriota bacterium | reverse complement strand
TCCGGGCGCCGAAAGCTCCGCGCCCATTTTCAGTGCGCGCAGCGCGCGCTCCTGCCCGATGAACCCTTCGCGCAACTCCGCTTGCGCGGTTGTTTCGAACGGGATGCGCGAGAGCTCGCATCTCCACCTCAGTTTCGCCGCAGGAAGCTCCGTGTGTTTCAGGGCTGCTTTGGTGGTCATGAATTTCCTTCGAGCGCGTTACTCTAGCACACTCAAGTCATGCCCCCACGGGAAGACAGACTGCGTGTTATCGAGCCGTTATTGGCGGGTTCTGCGGCCGCTCCATGTACACCGCCAGAACCCCCGCTGCTGTGGCCACCAGGACCGGCCCCAGCACCAGACCCAGCATTCCGAACAGGCCGACGCCGCCAACCACGCTGATGAAGACGACCAACCCGCTTAATTCGGTTCGCCCGCCCAGCAAGAGCGGCCGCAACACGTTGTCAACGATCGCAGACACTCCCACGCAAATCACCAGCAGAAGTATGGCCCGCCCCCAATGCCCCGTGAAT
>QHZC01000274.1:0-16054 GCA_003224515.1 Acidobacteriota bacterium | reverse complement strand
CACGCCCCAGAAAAGTGGCGCCGGCAATTTCACCAGCACAAAGCCGAGTCCACCGATTGCGCCCTGAATGGCCGCTAGGATAAGGCTTGTCGTCACGCTCGCGGAGATGAGGTCCCGCGTTTGCGTCATCATCGTCTCTCTGTGTTCGGCATCAAAAGGCAAAATGCTTCGCACTCCCTGGATAATCTTGTCGGCGTCGCGAAAAAAATAAAACATCGCGAAGATCATCACAAACTGATCAAAAATAAACGTCGCAATATTCCGCAGTATCGTGCCGAGGCGCTCGGCGAGAAACCCTGCCTCTTTCTGAACACCCTGGGCCAGCATCTCCAGCGCGTCGGCATTGGGATCCAGGCCCGGGAGGTGTTGCGCAATCCAGGCCCAGCCTTTGGCCAACTTGGGCGCCTGCTGCACCAATACTCAGAAGGAAAGTCACGGCCAAGGTACTGAAGACGGCCGCCTTGTTCGCGGAGAAACGTCGCCGGAGCCGTTGGTGCATCGGATAGAAAAAAATCGCTAGTATGGCCGCCCATCCGAGCGCTGCCAGGAACGGCTCGTAGATCCGGAAAACCAGGTAGATCAGGAGCAGCAGCACGCCGTAAGAAAGAACGGTGGTTAAACGGTCACTGGTTGTGGCGTTCGTGGAAGGGGCAGGATTCTTAGTCATCATATAATCTTGATAGGCCGAGCAAAGGCTGATAACTTCCGGTCTACGCTCCACCAGGTCATGCGCGCGTCACCGAGCCAACTCAGCATGTCTACGAAGTCCATTCCGCTCACTTCCTACCAGATTCGTCTCCTTGCTGTACTTGCTTTGATCAATTTTGTCAACTTCGCCGCCCGCCAGGTTTTCGTCCCACTGATTCCACTCTTGCGCGATCATCTCCAGGTTACAGACGCCGAGCTCGGCTCGCTGCAAACCTTTCTCCTGGTGGTTCTCGCTGTCGGCAGCATCCCTTTCGGTTTCTTCGCCGATCGTTTCAGCCGCAAAGCCATCATCGCTATCGGCATCCTGTTCTGGAGCCTCGCGACATTTGCAGGTGGTCTCACCTCTAGTTTTCTTTTCTTCTTGATCGCCCGGGCGGTTGTCGGACTTGGCGAAGCAGCTTACGCGCCTGCGGCTCAATCCATGATTTCCGGTGCGTTTCCCCAGGAACGCCGCGCTGCCGCGCAAGCCATCTTTGCTTCCGGCATGCTGCTCGGAGGCGCCGCCGGTCAGGCTTTGGGTGGCATCATTGGGCCGCGATACGGCTGGCAGGAAGCTCTCTTCATCGTTGCGTTCGCCGGGATTGTTCCCGGTATCGCCCTTTTCTGGATTGACGAACCGCCACGCGGGCCGCGCTCTGAAGTCGTGCCCATCTCGCGGCTTCTGCGTGTCCCCGCCTTTGTCTCCCTGATCTTCGCGGGGATTTGCATTACATTCTCCAGCGTCTCGCTGCTCACCTGGGGAACGGACTTCGCTGTCAACTATAAGGACTTCAGCTTGCGTGAAGCCTCCGTCTCGCTTGCGGTCATCAGTCTGTTATCTGCACTCTTTGGCGTGCTGACCGGCGGATTCGTTGCAGATCGGCTGCAGCGAAGTTTTTCCTACGGGCGCATCATTGCCATCGCCGTCGCATTCCTTCTCGCGGCTCCGTTTCTGTTGCTGGCCATCCAATCGGAAGAAAAATCAATTGTGCTGGCGGGGTTGTTTGTCGCCGGATTCTTCATGTCCTGGTATCACGGGCCCGTGACGGCCGTTCTTCATGACATGATGCCGCGCCGCGCGCACGCTACTTCCGTCGGCGTGTACATGTTTGCCACGCAATTGGTTGGCGGTCTCGGCCCGCACGTAGTGGGGAAAATCTCTGATCTTCACGACTTGCAGCTGGGCCTGCAAATCGCCGTGGCCGTTATGGTTTGCGGCGCGCTGCTCATGCTTCTGGTCATCCGCTTCATTCGCCGCGACGGCCTCCGCCACCCGACTCTCGCCTCTTTCCACGCCGAACCTGGCGACTGACCGTTCAAAAAAAACCGGGCCGAAGCACGTCTGTTCCCAATCACTTGTTGATGGTTTCTACTTGATGCCAACCTGCGTGATCAGACGCAGTACGTCGTTGTGTGCCACGTCGTAGAGCGGCCGCACATCAGCTTCTTCGAGCCGTTCGCGCAAATACTCCGCTGCGACAAAGCTCGCTTCACGGTCGGTCAAATCGCGCCCGGTCTTCTCTCGGAATTTCACGAAAGCGGTGTGCGCCAATCCAACAACAAGGGCCTGGCCATCGACAAAAAACTTGGTATCAATTGTGTCCGCGTGCCGCGTCGCAATGCCGTTCCACATATGCGAGAAGCGGCACGGATACGTTTGCCCAGTCAATTTGGAGGTCACTTCAAAGGCGCCGATGAATTGGCTCATCGCGCCGGTATTCGCAAGTACAGGGCGTGACGTCACGCGCGCTCCTTCGCTGACTGCTCATTTGACAGTTTATGCAGATGCTTTGCTGCGCTCAGCATGACAGAAAGTGCTGTAGCTTAGTTGACTAACGGCTGACAGCGGCAGCGGTCTCCACCTGCGAGTAACTCCGAATCGCCGCTCCAACTCCGGCGCCACTCGGCACGCGGAACCCCTGATCGAGCAAGCACTTTTCCACCGCGGCCAGGAACAGCAACACGAACGGCTTCTGGCTGCAGTAGCCCATCAATCCTACGCGCCAGATTTTGCCCTTCACCGCGCCGAAGCCGCCGGCGATCTCGATGTTGAACTCGTCGAGCAACTGGTTGCGCACTTTTACGTCGTCAATGCCGCTGGGAATCATCACGGCGGTGACCGTTGGCAAACGGTCCGCCGGGTTCTTCACCAGCAGATTCAGCCCCATCGCCTCGATGCCCGCGATCAGCGCGAGTTGATTCACGCGATGCCGCTCCCAGCGCGCCTCCAGCCCCTCTTCCGCCACCAGCCGCATCGCTTCGCGCAGCGCAAAGATCAGCGAAATCGGGGGGGTGTGATGATACAGCCGGTCTTTGCCCCAATAGTTCATCGCCGTCGTCAAATCGAAGTACCAGCTCTGCACTTTCGTCTTCCGCTTTCGAAACACTTCCTCGGCGGCTGGGCTCACGGTAATGGGCGACATTCCCGGCGGCGCGCTAATCGCCTTTTGCGATCCACTGAAGCAAATATCAATGCGCTGCCGGTCGACATCGAGCGGCACGGCCGCGAGTGACGCCACGGTATCTACAATCAGCAGTGCTCCCAATTCGTCCGCGACCTTTCGGTAGGGATCAATGCCAGTGACCACGCCGGTCGAGGTCTCTCCATGCGCGAAGCCGATGATGTTGATCTTCTTGCCCTTGCCGGCACGGCGCACATCTTCCGCATCCACGGGCTTTCCATAGGGCGCCTCCACTTTTATGACTTTCGACGACGCCCGCGTCGCAATCTCGTACATGCGCTCAGAAAAAACACCGTTAACCGCCACGATGCCCTCATCGCCCTCTTCCAGCGCATTCAGCACCGACGCTTCAATCCCGCCCGATCCCGAGGCCGAAAGCGGCATGGTGATCCGGTTTTCCGTCTGAAAAATCTGCCGCATCAGTATTTGCGTCTCGTCCATGCATCCCCTGAACCACGGGTCCATGTGCCCCACCAGAGGCGTGGCCATTGCGCGATAGACGCGCGGATCGATCGAAGACGGTCCGGGGGTCAACATCAACCGAACCGGAGGATTAAGCTCGCCAACGTGTTGTGTCATGACGTTTTGCCCTTCTTTATTCTTGCGCTTGATTCTCGTTTTCGAATCACGAACCGCCCGCGCATGTGTTCTCGAGGACTTTTCCTGCCGCGGCGGGAACTCTAATTTTCGCGCAATCCCCAGACCCACGCAACCGACAATTTGGCTGGGCCGCTCGCCTGAGGCTCCTATCTGAAACGGGCAGATTCGGAATTTCCGCAGCTACAAACAGTTTGATTCGTGCCATGCTCAGGAGGAACAACAGTCCCAAAGGAGCCTATGGTGATGTTACGACCTCTAACTCTGTTGCTTGCGCTCGCCTCCTGGCCCGTTGCGCAAGACATTTCCAGGGCCCAAGGCGACGAAACGAAAATCATTGCGCTGGAAAACCTCTGGAATCAGATGCAGATCAATCATGACGCGGACGCGATGGGAAAAATACTGGACCGTGATTTTGTGCTCACCGATTACGATGGAACAGTGATGTCTAAGAGCCAATTCCTGGCGTCCATCCGGGACAAGTCCACCCAGCTCACGGTAGAAGTTTCCGATGACATGAAGCTGCACCGCTATGGGGATACCGTGGTGGTCACGGGCGCGACTCGCGAGAAGGGGACCGAGAAAGAGAAACCGTTTTCGCATCAAGGCCGGTTCACCGACACCTGGATCAAGAAGGAGGGACAATGGCTGTGTATTGCCAGTCAGCTAAGTCTGATCGGCAGTAGGGGCAATTCTTGTCCATGAGCTGACCAAAATCGAAGCCGCTCAGCTATTTTCCCCGTCCACTTGCGGTAAGATAACAAGGCTGTGACAGCACTACCGCCCAACGAACAGCTAAAGGATCTGCGCTCGCGGCTGGGCATAACTACGCGCGATGTGGCGGAATTCAGCCAGCGGATTGCGGAAGCGGAGGGCAACCCGGAATTCCAAATCTCCAACGCGTGGCTTACGCAAATCGCGATCTACCGGATGAAGTTCACCGACCTGCTGCGTCTCTATGGGCTTGACCTGCAGAAGTTGGGGTTCCATCAGCTTTCAACCCCGCTGCCACACACACACCTGACTACGCTGGAAGTCTACGACACGGACCGAACGGTTTCTTTTCCCATTCGGTTTGACAGATCCTTCGATCTGGACAACACCAATCTGCTCTCGCGCATGGTGGAACTTTGGGGAGAAGTACCCATAGCCTTGATCCAGCACCTGGACATCCGGCACAGCCAATATGGCTATGTCGGCCTCGAGGATTACACGCTCTATCCGCTGCTGCGCCCAGGTTCCTTCGTGCAGATCGATTCACGCGTTCGTAAAGTGCAACCTCTTCGCCGGCGAACCGAATTCGACCGCCCCATCTATTTCGTGGAGTTGCGCGACGGCTATGCTTGCTCTTGGTGTGACCTTCTGGATGACCAGCTTCTGCTGCTTCCTCATCCCTTGTCACCCTGCAATGCGCGAAAATTCAAGTATGGTATCGACGCCGAGATCGTCGGGCAGGTGACGGCTGTGGCCATGAAACTCGGCGACGCTAGTGACTCCGCTCCTGACGGAAACGCAAAATTGCCAAGGCGAGTCTGAGGTTGGACGCAAAGAGCCGCGCGACCGTAAGATTCGCTTCCGTAGGAATCGCCACGCGGTACGGCTCCAGCTTCTGCCATGCGCGCAGAAACTGCTGAGGATTCTCCCGGGAAGATCGCAGATAAGCCTCAAGGTCACTGGCTAAGTCTTCCAGCGAAAAAGCGGACACCTTATAAAAGGCCTGCTGGTGGGCGATCTCCAGCGCTTTGCGTGCAACCTCCGGGCTGAAGCGGCTGGCAAGTCCCTCGTGATAATAGTTTCCCGTGTTGTAATCGCGAGTCGAGGCTAGATAGATCAGGCGGCCAAGATTGCAGGAAATCCTGGAAAGTGTGCGGTTCAGGAGATCCTCGTAGGCCTCTTGTACCGGGACGAGTCTGACCGTGGCGCCCATACTTTCACCCGGCTCCATTGGCCGCAGACGCGATTGGGCTGAGGAAGATCACGCCCCGTCCATTTCGCGCAATCGAGCTCCGGATGCGAACTCTCTCAGAACATCGCCAATACGCTGAGTAAGACGGTCCGTATACAAAGCCATTCCGTGCAGCCTCTGTGGGCCTGCCAACTCAATCAAGAGAATTAGAAGGCAGCAAATCAGCCTGAGCTGCGTGTATTGGAGGAATATCCTGGCCTCCGTCGCGAATTCGATATCTGCACTCAGGCGGCTGGCCTCCAAATGGCGCCGCATGATTCGGCGGATGGCAGCCGAAGTCTGCTGGACCCAAAGGAGCGCCACGGCGCGGCGTTCTCGGAGGAAGTGTCTTTTCAGGTCGGGCGATTCCAATCGCGAAATGAATCGAAGGTCTTGGCCGGAAAAGATTTGTGAGACAAATTCGGGCGGACATACCTCCGCGGCCTCGCCCTGGTCAGGCAGCCACTGGTCCAGAACGGATGGCAGATGCCGCGATCTCAAGTCCGCTCTGATCCACACGAGTATCACTACGAGAAGCACGACGGCGCCGATTAGTGCGCTAGAGGTTCCTATCACGGGCGCACCAACTTCGCCAGGTAGCCGCGTCCCTCTCGCAATTGCCGGCTCGTCGCCGCTGCCATTCTTTGGTATTGCTCTTCCAGGCGCACCGCTCTGTTTGGCTGAGGATTCGGAGCATAGGACCACAGGTGCAAGGCCCAGATCCCGAGAACAATGAAATAGAAAGCGGGGTGGACGTACAACCAGAATTCGCGAAACTTCTCTCCGCCGGCCGAAACAAATGTTAACCAAATGATACTCTCGGCAATAAACAGGCCATAGCCCAGCAGAACGCCCCTGAGATTTCTTCCGAAGGGTATCGAATAAAACAAAAACAGCACGACCAGCGCAACGATCGCAAGGGACTGCACTGCCCGTAAAGCGTGCTCCAGATCCATGGCCGTGGCTATCAGCCACCAATGGGGGTCATTCCACGTCTCCACGATCGCTTTCGTAAACGCCAGGACGAACACCAAGGCGAGCAGATTGCGAGCCATTCGCGCCGTCCCGCTGTAGGCGGCCAGCCCCACGCGGCAAATCTCGAAGACCACACCGCATCCGACCAAAATTCCCAACCATTCCGTGATCCAGTAAACGGACGAATAAAGCTGCGGACGCCACCGATCGACAGAAAAGCGTAGGAGGGACTGCAACCAGACGAAGAGTATATAAGAATAGAAAACGGGATAACGAGACAACAGCTTGCCTCGGAGCCCTCGAATCAGAAGTAAGGCTTCGAGTGCAATGCCGCTCCACCAAATGGCTTGCCCGAGCATTATCCTCCAGCGCGGACCCAGGTAGATCCCGCCGAGCCAATCCTAGCATGAGGGAGGGGAAGGACGCAGGCGGCCCTCCCCTTCCTCTCCTTCCTTAAGAGTTTCTTTCTAGGAAGCTACCGGTGGTTTTGGCCGCGGCACTGGGTCCGTTCCATCGGCGGTCAAGGTGACCACGCCGTTGGACTGAATGGCGGGCCGATGGTGCTTTCCCGCGTTCAAAAGCGGAACCGGTACCACCCACGAAAAAACGGCCACGGCAGCCGACAGAACGAACATATAAAGTGCGCCTGGGATTCGCAGTTTCGTCATTTGTATCTCCTTGAAGAGAGTAGGGACGATGGAGGCTTGGATCGTGACGCCCCATTCGTGGCCCCTAGCGAGCCTATGAGGGAAACCAGAAAGTCGCGCAGCCAGCAGATATCTGGTTGGTATCCCAACCATGGCTTAAGCAGTAAGGTATTACCGACGTACTCAATGCGCGGGATCGAAAAAGAATCGCGAAGAACTGCAGCGGGAGAAATAAAATACAAACTGCAACGTTCCTGAAACTGCAACATCGAGAGGCCGCGCCCGCAATAGCACTCTCCCAGTAGCGCCCGCCAGGATTTGCGATTGCGTCGTTTTAGCCCGTATATCGCGGATTTGCCGTCTTGCACTCCCCGCGGAAACTTTTCCTATAGTATATCTTTAGGAAATAGTTAAACATTTAGAACCATTTCCAGGAACATTCCTGCGCCTCTGCGGCAAATCCGCAATGTCCAATTGCTTTTTGCGGACCGCGCTTTAGCGGTTGCAATCCCAAGCGGGCCGCAATTTCCGACCCTGCAACGCTCCTCCCAAACGAATACTCAAATCATGGATGCAAACAGCCACGGACGTAAACGCTTCACGCATCCAACGCCAGCCCCGCAATTTGCACCTAGTTCATGGTTCCAGGAGCGGAAAGAGCATCACCCGACAGTGCCAGACAATAACTCGCAAAGGAGGACGAATCACTGTGGATATCCGAAAGGGAGAGCAGTGGCGTTGTCAGAATCAGGAATGCAGGAGCGAAATTCTAGTGAGTACATCAAGCCACGCGCAAGGCGGCTCCAACCCGCGATGCTCCTGTGGCGAAATCATGAAGAAACCCTATGTCCGGCCGGAACTAATTACCTTTGAAACCGCAAACGTGGCGCACCGCAGTTTTGCGGCGTCGGCAAGTTAGCCGCTTGACATGTCCCGGGCCCTTCGTGCGGCGGAGCACGAAGGCTTGTGCATACACCGATACACCGCGGGAGGGCGGGAAGTTCCTTACATGAGGATATTCAGGGGTTTCGCGATTCTGCTTACCGTAGCGTTGATCTCAGTCGGAATTTTCATTCTCTACGACTCCATGGCACGGCGGAGCGCGGCAGCCTCTGACAGTGTCATAGCCGGCGCGGTACTCCTCTCTGTGGCTCTTGCCTTGCTCTATTTCCTCTCAAGACCGGCAGTAAAATGAAACGGCAGGAACAAAAAAAGAAGGACGCCTCCGAGGGAGCCTCCACCGGGACGGAATGCCGCGCTGAGTTCATCTTTTATGGGCGTAATCAAAGGAGCGAATTGCGCTCCGTGGAAGTCCTTGGCGATTACGCTTGCGATTTCAGAAGGCCGGACTGGGCGCATCGATGGTCGGACTGGAATTTCGGCCAGAACCCCTACCTGAATCTCTTTCTCTGTGCCAAACACGCCCGCGAATTCGGTCTGATGTAAGCCGACACCTGGATCAAGAAGCACGGACAATGGCTGTGCGTTGCCAGTCATCTTAAGTCTGACCGGCAAGTAGCAGAGGTTGCTGACGCGGCGCCTGTCATCCCTGGCGAGTCGAGCAGAGTGAGCACAAGGCCAGTTAGTTTCGGCCCAGGTTCTGCGCCACCATCCGATGGTAAACGGAATTCAGGTAGTCCTGGAATCGGCGCGCTTGCTCCGGATTCGTTTCCCTTTTGATCATCGTTCTGAGAATCGGTTCCAGGAACCGGTCGTACGTTTTCAAAGTCGCAGCATCGCGAACGGCAAACGCCTTCTGGATTGCTTGCGCCGTTGCCGGTGTGACGAGTTCTAGCCGGCCCACAAACACTCGCACGGTTTGCGCCGGCGCGGGATTGATCGAAAGTGACAGGACTTCGTTCACGAACGCCGCGGGAACGATATACAGGAGACGGCTGCCTTCCTCAAACCAGGAGCTCCGCCAGGTTTCGACCATAGCGCGGGCTTCGTCCTGATAGAGACCTTGGGCAACCAGGATTCCTTCCAGATCCCGGCCCAGGTCATCGATTGTAGCGGTCAGCTCCGGCGCATCTAGAATCGCTTCATTCTGGAGCGAACCTCCGATCCGGTAGCCCACTTTCTCGCCGCGCCGCTCGAAGAGAATGGTTGTTGGGACCTCCTGATCGCCATTATTCTTGATCCGCACCTTGCCTTCCGTGTCCAACATCGCGGAAAGCGGGACGGAAAACGCAGAAACGCCGCGATAGAAGAGAAATTTTTCCTGCTGCTCACCGGCTGGGGTCTTCACTCGGACGGGCGTCGAAGAAGTCATCCGCGCTGTGAAATAGTGATTGTTTCGGTCTTCGCGCGGGAAATCCGGTCTCCCATTTGGCGCAAGCGTGACCGAATCCCAAGCGATATTTCCGCTGGCGCTTGCTTGCTGGAGAATCGGGTTATGAAGGTTTGCGGCAGGCTCGACGCGGTTGGCGTGCGGATACCACTCCGTGATCACACCTTTGGCGAAAGCCACGCTGACCGATATGGTCTCTTCTTTTGAGCTATAAAAGTAGAGGACCGGCGTTTCCATCCGTACCGTGCCACGCAGCCCGAGTTTGAAACCGGGATTAGGAAAGTGTTCGACGAACGCGGGAAGGTCCGTGGAGGCCGTAAGCGGCGACCATTCGACGGCACTGCCATCCCTGCCAGCGATCGAGGTAAAGGTGCCCCATTCGTGCGCCGTAAGACTGGAGTAGACAGGGCGGGCCTCGCCGCCCAAGGAATGGGAGGACATGGCAAAGCTGCAGACGAGCAAAACGTAGAGCAGTAAGAACAATAGTTTTTGTGGCATGGCTGGCCTTCCTGACGCCGTCGGCGTTTGGTGTTCCGTTTACATGCAGCCAAGACGCCAAGCGGCCCGGAAGTGTTAACCCAAAGCTTGAAAGAAAGATGGACGCTTGAAGCCGGCAACCTAACCAGCCTAATTTCAGCGATAGACCTCTTCATCGAATAGCGCCCGCAGGTCGCGGCCGCTCGTCTTTTCCATGGCCCGCTCGAAATCTCTGGAGTCCACAAGCCGGCGCGCGTTGGCGGAGGTGTACAAACCAATTCCCCTCCAGAAAATCTCCTCGCCCAGCTCCGTCCTCAGACGGTCCAGGAACAACGCTCCCTTCACGTATGGGATTTGCCCCAGAGCCTCCTGTGCGTCCTTCCACTTTTCCCAATGCAGCGGGCGATCCTTCCCGGCTTCGCGCAATTTGTTCATGCGATCTTGCAATTCCGCGATTTGCTTGTCGTACGCTGCGCGCCCCTGGTGTTTTTCGATATAGGCATCAGCCATGAACTCGGCAAACCCTTCGTTTAGCCAGAAGTCGGACCACGAGCGAATCCCCACCGTCACGCCCCACCATTGATGCGCCAATTCATGAGCCATCAACTGCACGTCATCGTTGGCGACGAGATTGGCAAGGTCCTCCTGGGACATAAGCGCCATGCCCGCGGCCTCTTGTCCCATGCTGGGCCCCGGCAAAAACGCCTGCGTGTAGTCGGAGTTCATCGGATCGACCGAAGCCGCGGCGCGCAGAAACGCATAGGCATCGGCAGTCTTGGCGAACGCCGCCTTACTTGCATCCGTTCTCTGCGCGTAAATCGAAAAGATGCCATCGACCGCAACGGCAAGCCGTGCAACGGCAAAGCTGAACAAATACGTTTGCACCGGAGCGCTCTGCTCAAAAACAAAGTGATCGGCATCTCGGTCGCGCCACTCCTTGTCCCTGCGCCCGGGTCCCACGGCCCGGAATCCACTCGCACCGTGGGTCAGCGGCCTGAAAAGAACGGCAATCTCGAGTTGAAGCGTGGCGCGCTGGCCAGGTGAATTGCCACAGACCATCCACGACTCGCAGTAAAATGCCGTAGCCAGCCCGGCGTTGTCCGCAAACCATTGGACGCCTCGCCCCGCAGCCGCCGTGTATTTCAACTTCAAACGGTGCCTGCCGCCCGAACGCAAGCGGACGCGCACTGCTTGTTCGCCCACGGTCACCTCTCCATCAGCAACGCTCGCGCTGGCGACGTGCAAGCCGGCCTGCTTCTGCCACTGGACTTCACCCGCATCGGCTTGAAATTCGATAGTCTCGTCACCATAGAAGAGTTGGCGCTCGAAATCCGGCACCAGCTTTACAGAGTAACGAGTGGATTGGGCCACTGTCGTCCCGCAGGAAGCGGCGCAAAAAACGCAGCATGAAATAATTCTGTTAAACCCATTGCCGAAAGGCATGCGCGAAAGTATATCGCGGAGAGAAGATGCGCGGCCCGTAGGGCTCAACTAGAATGTCGAAATCAGCGGGGCCAGAGCGGCCGGATTACAATGGAGCAGGCTTCGAGAAGAGCCACAACGTCTTCACCAAATGCATTTGGCTTTTCACTTTCAACGTCAATCGTGCCAACCACATTCTCGCCTGCCCAGTCGAACACGGGAACAACGATCTCCGACCTCGTCGTTCCAAAGGCCGTGAGATACCGTGGATCGGCCGTGACCTCCCCGATATTCACTGTTTTCCGGGAGGAAATGGCAGCGCCAGTCAGCCCCTTGGTGATGGGAAACGTCGGATACTCAGGCGCACCCGGCCCAGCCCAGACCATGTTCGTCACTGTGCCCGCGGCACGGTCCGCTTCATAAAGTCCGACCCAGCGATAGCTCCCGGTACTCCTGAGAAGTTCAGCGCTGCCTCGAAGAGCGGCAATCCGGTCCTTCGCGGTTGAAACGAGGTTGTAGAGGTCGGTCACTATTTTGTCGCGCTCCATGACCATAGGCCTCATTATAGATACGGGGCAGCGTTCCCGACTCACTGAAAATACAGCCACTTTAGATCTTGCAGAATGGCATGCACCCTTAAAGGACACCGAGGGGATCTCCCTTGCTTCTAGAGAACTCCCCGAAGAAAGTGGCTGTTCGGGCTTCAGTCAGCAAAAAGAGATTGCACCGGCAGGAATACCGGTCCCCCAAATCTTAGATGGTTCTGTTTTAGGCCGCGAGCCGGTCTTGGGTGAGCAGATGCACGGGCACTTTGCGGAGGTCCCAGACGATCCCGAACCAGGACATGACCTTCAGCGTGTAATAAGTGATGTCAATCTCCCACCAGAAGAAGCCCTGGCGCGCCGAAGCCATAAAGTGATGATGGTTGTTGTGCCAGCCCTCACCGAGCGTGAGCAGGGCGAGGAGCCAGTTGTTGCGGCTGGTGTCGGTGGTCTGGTAGCGGCGCGAACCGAAAAGATGCGAGAGCGAATTGATTGTGAAGGTGTCGTGCCACAGCAGCACGGTGCTCAGGCAGAAGCCCCAGATGAACAACGGCCATCCGCCGATCAGCCACAGCACGACGGCGAGCGCGGCGGGCGGCACCAGGTGGTACTTGTTCAGCCAGCGCAGCTCGGGAAACTTTGCGAAGTCGGCGATATATTCGATCCGTGTGTCGTTGTATTTATCAGAGATGATCCAGCCAACGTGCGACCAGAAGAATCCGAAAAGCGTCGGCGAATGCAAATCCAGCTCCTGGTCCGAATGCCGGTGATGGTGGCGGTGATGCGCCGCCCACCAGAGCACGCCCTTCTGCGAAGAGGTCATAGCCATGAAAGCGATTACAAACTGGAACACCCGACTGGTTTTAAACGAGCGGTGTGAAAAATAGCGGTGATAGCCCGCCGTGACAAAGAACATCCTCACGACCAGATGAAGAAAATTAGCAGCGAGGCGATGTGAATGAGCGCAAAGGGCAAGGAAAGAAGAACGGAAATCCGCGAGCCGTTCGGTAGCGGTATAGACAAATAGCGAGAAGCTGAAGCCATCCGGCAAAATCCTCCGCGTCCAGGTTGAGACGCTTCTTAGTGCATCTTTCCGCGAGCGCAGAGGTCCAGCCGGAACTTCGCGCCACGAATCAACAATTTCAGTGTACGGTTGCGCGGAAGAACGGTCAAGCGCAGCGAAGTACAGGTTACATCCGTATCGTATGGATGCCCGAGGGTACAGGTTGGTTGTGAAACATCACAGATTAAGTTTCACTAACTTGGGCCTCGCCGGCGCTGCGAGCAGGCTCATAAGAATTCTTTCCAGGGATTATGCTATCGTCCCTGTGCACCGATAGAATCAGGAGCATCGACCCCGGAAAGGCATCGGGGTCACCCAGAAAAATGGCTGAACGCCCTGTACTCGTTGGACTTATCCCGCAAGTCGTCGTGATCGATGAAGACGACCAGGTCTCGTGGATCTCCGACGCGGGCAATTTGCGCGTCGAATTCGATGTCAACCGGTGTCCGTTTTCGTCGAACGTTTTTCAGGCGCCGGCGGGCATGCGCCTGCTCAGCGGCCCGCCGCGCCCTGGAAGCAAAGCGGCGACGTACAAGTACCGCTTGTGGCTGAATGACCAGCCCGTGGGTCATGGGGAAGTCATCCTGCGCGAAAAATGAGCGTTAGGGTTGCCGAGCGATCGGCATTCTTCTTTCCTGTCTCCTTGGCGGTGCTCGAGTCACCCCTGATCAGCGGTCTGTTGCTCCGTTTGTGCGCAAGCGGTTACCTTACCGGCAGCGAGCAAAGCAATATTCGGAATTTTCGCGCTTTTCATCTTGAGTTATCCCTCCGCCTCCGGCGGCTGAAGCGACTGCGGGGCACATTCGAATCTAGGGCGTTGAGCGGGCGGCAGGCGGCTTTCAGGCGCGGTCTTCCTCGGTGGGAGAGCAGGTGGAAAGCCAAGAAAGAAGAAAAACCATTGGATTCGGTTGTGTTTTGCGCAAGTCGGTGTTTGCAGCGAGTTCGTGCGGGAACTTTAGTGTCGTTTTTGAGGAAACTAGGAAAGGGAGGAATTATCACTGGCCGGAGAGGTTGCGTGGCGTTACTTTGAAGCTTGGGCTTACGTCATTAAGGATGAGAGGGTTTGCTATGGCGAACGGCATGATAATCGACAGGAAACAACTCTTGCGCTTAAGTTTGCTGTTACTGCTTGCGGCAACGGTTGGTCGAGCGCAAGCGCCCCCGCCTGCCACAGCGGGCCAGGAACAAGGGGCGCCTCCAGCGGCAGGCCAAAGACCTGGACCAAATGAGGGCCGGGGCCAGCCGTTGTTTGGAAAGATCACCGCGATCAACAAAGGATCGTTGGAATTGGCCAAGCCGGACGGCGCAACGGTGGCAGTGAAGATTACGGATAAGACGGAATACCGCAAGGACCGGCAAAGCGCCAAGCTAGAAGATTTCAAGGTCGGCGACATGGTATTCGTGCGCGGGGAGGAGAATGCGGATCACCGCGTGACCGCACAGATGATCGGCGGTACGCGCGGCGGCCTCATCGGTGGCCGAGGGTTCGGCGAATTGGGAAAGGACTTCGTCGTGGGTGAAGTGAAATCCGTCGACGCGCCGAAGCTCACAGTGCTGCGCCCGGACAACGTCACGCAAACCCTGGAGCTGAACGAGGAGACTTCGCTCCGCAGAGGGCGTGAAGGCATTACGATGGCGGACGTCCAGCCCGGCGATCACGTAGTGGTGCGCGGAGCTGTGGAGAATAATGCGTTCGTTCCGAAAAATGTAATGGTCTTCTCTGACGAGCAATGGAAGCAGATGGAGGAGATGCGAAAGATGAGCGGAATGGGTTCTGCCGGGAGCGCGCCAGCCGGAAGTAAGCCTGCGACCGCACCAAAACCGCAGCAATAGTTCACCTGGGGGAGGCCAAGATTTGAAGTCGATTGCTCGGGGCATCCTCATACTCCACTTCGTCGCGCTTTTTTTTGTGTCAAGCCTGGGTGCGCAGGATCCTCTGTCCTCTCCGGTACCGACGCCGCAGTCCGCGACTGTTCCCGCCGCAGTTCCAACATATGAAATCAGTGGTTCGGCACGAAGCGGAAAAACTCCGCTGCCGGGTGTAACGGTTACGGCGGCCAATACCTTGACGGGGAAAAAATACTCGACGGCGACGAACTCCGAAGGCAAATTCGGATTGTCAGGCTTGACCCGCGGGAGATACGTGGTACGCGTGGAGTTTATGGGATTCGCTGCTTTCACCGAGGAAGTGGTGCTGAATCCGGAAAATCCATCCGCAAAAGTGGATGCCGAACTGATTCTGGCTTCTCGCCAACAGGAACAGTCAAACAGCAACAACGCGACAATTGCCGCGGCAGGCCGAGGTTTTCAAAGCCTGGCGATGAACAACACCCTTTCTTCGCTTGCCGGTGGAACTTCCGGCTTGGGCGGAGCGGGCGGGCTGGACGGGGGCCAGGGCAACAGCGATCTTTCGAGCCTGCCCCTCAATGGCGCGGGGGCGGAGGGACCGACGGAGTCGGTGAGCATCAGCGGCGCACCGGGACGGACGCAGGACTTTGGCGGCGGTAGCGAAGAGGATCTGCAACAACGGGTTCAGGAATTTCGCGATCGCGTGCAACGCGAAGGCGGTGGTGGCTTCGGGGGTGGCGGGGGCCCCGGCACCGGCGGCGGGGCGATCGTCCTTGGCAGGATGCCGAAAGGTTTTAACATCAATCAGCCACATGGTGTGCTCTCTTTCTCCGACGATACTTCCGGACTGGATGCGAGACCGTATTCGCTGACAGGAATTGAATCACCGAAAGCAAATTACAACCAGGCGCGCTTCGGCGTGAACGTTGGCGGACCGCTAAACATTCCGAAGATTTTCAACGGCGGAAACAAGTGGTTCTTTTTCGGCGGATGGAACGGGTCGCGCGGGAGCAATCCGTACGATGCCTTTTCGACCGTGCCGACACAGGATGAGCGCGGCGGCAATTTTACTGGGGCGACCTACAATGACGGCAAAGCC